>CAIQJL010000001.1 GCA_903872185.1 uncultured Bacteroidota bacterium
CAGAATAAGATCGAACATCCTCAGGAGAAGTAATTTGATTATAAAGTAAATACCTTAAAATTATGATACTTGCATTTAATACTAACGCAACTACCATAAATAGAACAAAAACAGAATTTCTTATTGGTGATATTGGAGCAGAAGGCACTACTGATTTTTCTAAAATCGTATTCTCGCTTATTGAACCTGCCTGAGAAATTAAATATTCTGCTTTCTTTTCTAACAATTTGTTATAAAACTCTTCATTAATTGTATAAAGACGTTTTATTTTTAAAAAATCTAAATCAAGCGCAGAAGTATTACCATAAACTTTTAACTCATATTCTGCAAGTTTTTTAATAAGTGTTAGTCGCTTATCAACAGCCCTATTATAATTTGATTTTAGTAAATCAATTAGAGTTTGCTTGTGAGTATCAATTTGTTTTTCAATTACTTTAATTTGAAAGCTATTTTGAGTTTGATTATTTAAATAAATATCCCTTTGCGAAATCAAATTTTGCATTTGATTTAATAAACTAATTAAAATTCCATCATCTTTAGACGGCAATAAAGAAATTAAATCGTAAACCTTAATATTTGGTGCTTTAGCAATTTCATCTAATACCTGTTTTAATGAAGAAATATCAACCTCAACATTGTCAATCTCTTCTTCAATCTTTGATAAAAGTGATGCATATCTATCAACTCCAGAGCCTCCGTTATCTTTATCGCTTCTTATTTGATGCGTTACACCAAACTGCATTAATAGTCCCTCAATACTATCAAGCTGATTATAAATAATATTATTTTGAATCTCAATAAAATCTAAAATTTTTTGTGCACTTTCTTTCTTTTTTTCTATATCATACATTATAAATTCTTCAGCGATTGTATTTACCATTTCGCTTGTCTTCTGAGCGTTGTTGTCTGTAAATGAGACCTGTATAGTATTTGCTTCAGCATTTAATAAACTTACTTCAAGTTGTGAACTATATTTTCTATAAACTGATTCAGTATCATTAATTAAGAAATAATAAGATGCAGTTTTAATTTTTTCTGTTTGTTCACGAATTGCTACTAAATCAGAAATCTTAAGATTAATTTCAAAACCACCAATATCAGTCCACGTATTTGGTTTTAACTCCTTTTCGATTTTAGAGTTGTTTATTGTATATTGAACTATCCCTTTACCTTCCGAATCAAAAGAGACATAAATTGGTAAATTGTAAAAAGTACTATTTAAATTACGAAAATCAACCAAAAAAGGAGAAGATCTATAAAGTTCATTTACTAAAAATGTACCTTGAGAGTAATAACTTATTCCCAGTGGCATTTTATTAAAAGTTCTTTTTAAAAATTCTTTAGATCTGACTAGCTCTATAGTTTGTATACTGTTAATTTCTTCAACAGCAGTTGTAAGATTTAAAACTTTATTAGCTGCTGTATTCTCATTTTTTAGCTGAATAATTGATGAGGACTTATAAATAGGTTGAGTATATCTTAAATAAGTAAAAGCACCAAAGCCTGCAGCAATAAAAATCAGAATAGAAAGAATAACATTTCTTTTAAAAACCTGAATAAAAATATTAAAATCAAACTTCTCGTTTAATATTGGTATATTTTTTTGCTCCATTTTTCTATCTTAAAAATAATCCATAAATAAATAAAGCACTTGTCAATAAACCAATATAAGGTGCAATCTCTGAAATGACCTTAGATGCATATTTTGGTTTTGACTCAACATATATAATATCGTTAGCTTGTAATAGAAAATTTGCACTTTTCATATCATTTAAATCTCTTATATTGAAAAGGAAAACTTCAGGATTATTTAAATCACCTCTGAGTAATTTTATCTTGTGAGATCTTGAAAAATCATTTATTCCACCAGCCTCAGCAATTGCCTCTATAAGAGTATAGTTATCGTTAGTTAAAGGTATTACGCTACCAGCTGCCGATCCACCTGAAAAAACAATAATTCTTTTATTTGTTACTGAAATAAGAATAAATGGATCAACAAAAAATTCTTTGTACTTTTCTTCAAGCATCTTTTCAGCTTCTCGAATTGTTTTTCCTGAAATTAAAATTCTTCCTATTGTCGGAAGCTTAACCAATCCATCATATTCTACAGAATAAGAAAGTGAAGTTTGCGTCATTCCTCCAGATTGTGAAACATCAACTAATTTAAACCCATCATTTGCCAAAATTTTTACATCAAGCTTATCAAAAGGCTGAATTTTGTATTCCTTCTCCGACGGTTTAAATTCTGAAAATTTAAACTCCGGATCGGTTTTAAACATTTCATTTGAATTAATTGTACGGCACGAAACTACTGATATACAAATAATAAGAATGCCAATAATTTTAAAAGTATTATTTCGTTGCAGCATTTTCACTAGGCAGTTTTAGTTAGTTCCTTACTTAATTAGCTGCCAAAAGTACAAATTTTAAAAATATCAACGATTTAAGAATGCTAATATCTTGATTTTTCGAGTAAAAGTTTTTCATAATATTTTGCAGTATCTTCAATTAACCTAGAATAATGAAATTTATCACGTACAAAATCCCATCCTTTTTCAGACATCTTTTTTCTTAAATCAGGTTTTCTTACTAATGTTTCAAGATTTTTATAAAAAGTAGCACAATCACCTGTTTCAGACAATAACGCAGTTTGTCCGGGTATTACAATATTTGAAATTCCCCCAACATTTGTCGAAACAATTGGTTTACCAGATGCCTGTGCTTCAATCAAACTTACCGGAGTTCCTTCATTATTTGAAGTAAGTGCAACAATATCTAGTCCGGCATAAGCATAATCAACTTTTCGCATCCAGCTCGAAAAACGAATATCTGGCTTTAAAGTAGTTGTTCCATTTGGACTAATTACTAAATTTAAATTATGAGCTAAATCTTCAATTTCTGTTCTACATTCGCCATCTCCAATTATAAAACCACGAATTTTTTTGCCAGTACTTTTTTTAACTTTTGCAATTGCTTCAACAAAAAGTGAATGATTTTTTATTGGAACAAGCCTACCAACAATCCCAATTGCGATTTCATCATTTTCTAAGTGATTTTCAGTTCTAAATATTTTTCTTTTCTCTTCTTGATTTTCATGAAAGCGTAATAAATCGAATCCTAAAGGAATCACAGTAATTTTAGAAGGCTCAGCAATATTATATGTATTTGACAACTCTTCTTTTTGTATATCACTAATAGCAATGATTCCAGATGATTTCTTTGCAAGCCTTCGCTCTAAGCTTATAAAAGTCTGTGTTTTTATGGAATTAAAATATGAATGAAAAACATGACCATGAAAAGTATGAACCACAACTGGAACTTTCATGCTAAATGCAGCTCTTCTTCCTAACATGCCAGATTTAGATGCATGAGTATGAACTATATCCGGCTTAAAGTCTTTGATGATTTTTTTAATCTTATTATATGCTGCAATATCTTGAAAAGCGTTTATAGACCTTCGCATTTCAGGAATGACAGTTGAATCGATACCCAATTGGTTTAAAATATACTCCGAGCTATCTTCATCATCGTTTTTAATTCCCCCAATTAACATTGTTTCGTAATCAGGGCTTAAATACTTTGTTAAATAAGCCGCATTGTAAGTTGGCCCACCTAAATTAAACCTATTTATAATGCGTAAAATTCTTTTCACTATTTGATGCTTGGTATAGATTGCAAAATACGTAAAAACTATATACTACGTTAGTTAATTATTATAGTTTTAATAAAATCGTAGATTAATTAAAATATTTATTCCACCAATATTGAAAGACGAGAAGATTCCATAGATGAACAGGGCTTTCTGATGGACTAACAGAATATAATTTATTTTTTTGGTTTTGAATTTTATCGAAATTAAAAATCCCCTGTCTTTTAACAGCTGATTCACAGAGCAATTCATTTAGCATTGGATTTAATTCTTTTTGCAACCAAGGTAAAAGTGGAACTTCGAAACCATGTTTTGGTTTTGATAATATTTCCATGGGCAAAATATCTGCAAAAGCTGATCGTAAAAGCTTTTTTCTTGAATTATTATCAATTTTAAATTCAGAAGGAAGAGTAAACATAAAATCAACAATAGTATGATCGAGCATTGGAACTCGAACCTCTAATCCATGCGACATTGACATCATATCAACTTTAAAAAGCATATCGTTTGGCAAAACTAAACTCATGTCGGTATAGAGCACTGAATTAAAATCTGCATTTATATTTTTAAGTATTTCATTTTTACTTTTTTCAATATTTAAATTATTTACAAGTAATTTATCAATATAATTATCCCCAGCAAAACTGCTCCAATACCAATAACGATCTTTGTCATTTTTCATTAATCCTTTTGCATAACGTTGTGCCTGCCTTGCTTTATTTGAAAATAATGAGTTTCGTGATTTTGGTAAAACTTTTACAAATGGCAAAGATACTTTTGCTGCAAGATTAAAAAAACCTCCGCTTAAAGCTTTGTAATGTGCATAATGTTTATTATACCCTGCGTGCAATTCATCGGCACCATCGCCAGATAAAGCAACTGTAACATTTTGCTTAGTTAATCTACTCAAAGCAGAAACAGCGATTGCCGAACTATCTGCAAATGGTTCGTCTAAATAATCTAAAACATGAGTGATTTCAGATAAAAGATCATTTCTTAAAAGTGAAAAAACAGTATGATTAGTATTAAATTTATTTGCTATAATTTGCGCCGAAGAAGTCTCATCGTAAAAAGCATCTTCTTTAAATCCAACAGAAAAAGTATTTAACTTTGACGTGTTATTTGCTGCAATTGCAGTAACTATACTTGAATCGAGCCCACCACTTAAAAAAGTACCAAGTGGAACGTCTGAAATTAATCTTCTTTTTACTGACTCTTCCTGAAGATGTTTAAATTCTTCGACTGCTTCATTAAAAGTAATTTTCGAATTTAAAGATTGATTTATAGAATAATACTTTTTAACCTCAACCTTTTTATCTTTTATTTTAATAAAATGCCCTGGTAAAAGTTTATAAACATTTTCGAATATGGTTAAAGGAGCCGGAATATAATTAAGGTGAAGGTATAATTTAAGTGCTTCATAGTTTAATGCCTTTGTTATACCAAATGTCAGTATAGCTTTTATTTCAGACGCAAAAATAATTTTCTGGTTATCTTTATAAAAAACCAAAGGCTTAATTCCATATCTGTCACGGGCAATTAATAAAGTTTCCTCTTTGTTATCATATATTGCAATTGCAAAGCAACCATTTATTTCATTTAAAAAACTTTCGCCTTTTTCAATATATAGATTAAGTAAAACCTCAGTATCTGATTGGGTTTTGAATACAAATCCTTTTTCTAATAATCTTTTTCGGTGATATGGATAATTATAAAATTCGCCATTAAAAACAATAGTGTATCTTCCGGTATTATCAGTTAGTGGCTGATTTGCTGCATCTGAAGTATCAATAACAGAAAGTCGGGTATGACCTAATCCAGTATTTTTATGAAAAAATTTTCCATCACTGTTTGGACCTCTGTTTTTAAGCAAAGAAATGCTCTGCTTTAAAGATTCTGTCCACTTTTCAGCATTATTATTAAAATCATATATTCCGCAAATTCCGCACATGGAGAATGTTTATTGTTATTTGTTAGGAGTTTGAAAAAACTATTAAGTTAAAAGTTATTAGGTTAAAAAGTTAGTTGTTAATTTTTATTTGTCCTGAAGAAACATTGGATCCCAAGGTGGTAATTTGGTAGGTGTTTGTTTTAAAATTTCTAGTGTTTTGTCGTCAATAAATTTCTTTAAAACTACAACCCTAAACATATATTCGTTAAACCAACCATCTGTAATTGCAAGGTATCCGTTATGTCCAGATGAAGCTCCCCAACTATTTTCTACCATCCATTTTGTCGGTTTTTCGTTTGCATCAACATCTGCTGCAACCAATGCCATTCCATGCGAAGAGCCACTTTCAAAAGTTATAATTCTGTCCTTTTTATCCATTCCAAATTTAACACCATACAAAGACTGGTAATCATAATTGTCTAACGAAAGCAGTCCTGCATCAGTATTTAATTGCTTACCAACATCGCATGAGAAATACATTGCCTCATTATTTTTTATAGAAGTTATTGCGAATTTTTTAATCTCATCAACTGGCAAATTTATATAAAGCCAATTACGGCCTTCCATAACATTTCTATCATATTCTATTTCATATAATTTATAATATGGTCGCGATGGATCATTCATTAATAATACATAATCTGTAAAATTAACATTAGGCAAAGATTCTAAAAAAAATGATTTTGGAGTGTAAGTTTTTAACGGACTTATTATACCATCTTTTGACTGATAACGCCATAAAAATTCCTTTGGTGGTTTTCCTAAATTAAGAACAAGAATTCTATAAACATCGCCTAACATTTCAATTTTTTTTGTTCTTATTTTATCATCGATAGATTTGTTTTCTTTCATTTTTCGAATTTCAAGACCACATTCTCTTAATTTTGTTGTCAAAACTCGTTGAAGCGCAGATGTACTTTCGCTGGAATTTGTTTCAGGCATTGCTTCTTTTGGAACCAAACCATATTTCTCAACCAGATTTGTTAATGAATTCCATACGCCACCATCGCCAATGGGATTTTTAAAAAACCACTCAACAGTTTTATCATCCATTGGTTTGTCCGAAGAAAGTATTATTCCTTCTAGAAAAAGATTGGCTTTTTCGAGTAAATCATAAAAATATAAATAGTTAGTGCTGAATTCGAACGAACTAAGATTATAATTCTTTATTACTTTAGGTCTTAAAATATTTAACCCAGTAAACATCCAGCAACGACCTGAACTTTTTTGGTCAGTAATTCCATTAACATCAACTTTATATTTAAAAAAGAAATCTGTTTTACCAATATTATCGCGGTTTACGGTAAGTTTTTTTACATCGTTTGCAGAAATTGCATTTTGTAATGCTTTATCATTTGATGTAACTACAAAAGATTTTTCAATTTGTTGTAAAACTTCATTTGAAATTGAAACAGAATTATTTTGTGAGTATCCTGCTTTAGCCATAATAATTAGGATTATTGAAATTAAAATCTTTCTCATGCTATAAATTTTTTGTAAATATAGGGAATTTGGATTTATTAAAGAATTTGACACAAATTAACACCGATTTATGATTATTAAATGTTATTAAATTACCCTTCTCCAAAATTTTCTTTTATAAAACCAACCAAATGTTATTGTAGCAGTTAACGCCCCAGAGCAATTTGCAATAAAATCAAAAATATCTTGCGACCGTTTATTAAAAACTGTTCCTTGTAAAATCTCAAGAAGCCAACCATAAGCGAAACACGAAATAGTAATAAGAATTATTTTTACTAATGGCAGTTTACCATTTTGTTTTGTTACGCCAGCCATAACTAAAAGACATAAAACAAAATACCATATAAAATGAATTATTTTATCAAAACCAGGAATATTAATAAATTTTACTCCATTTAAGGAATCGCCAGAAATTGCACTTCCAATAAAGATAAGTATTGCCCAGATAAAAGCTTTTACGTATGAAGAATTCATTCTTTGAAAAATCAAGTTGTAAAAGTATAAAATCAAATCAGAATATAATTTTTGAATTCTGCTTTTTTACATAAAGCTCCTAAGGAGCTAAACCTCTTTTTTATTTAAGTTTTATAAACATTTAAATCCTCCGGATTAAAAAAACCAATTCTTAATATGCTTTTCAAGACAAAGTAAAACTAATAATCAATATTTTGAATCTATAAAAATTCAGCGTAGGTTTGTTGTCAATGGCAGGCATATATTTTCATATCCCATTTTGTAAAACTCGTTGCAGTTACTGCGATTTTTTTTCGTCTGTTTCTGAGACAGATATTTCTAAAATTATTAAAGCTGAAATTAAAGAATTAGAATTAAAAAAAGAATATTTAAACAACGAAATCATTAACACTATTTATTTTGGTGGAGGCACTCCTTCGTTTATTTCAGAAAAAGATATATCTGTATTATTAAATGCTGTTTATAAAAATTATAAAGTTTGTGATAATCCAGAAATTACGATTGAAGTAAATCCAGATGACATTAATATACAAAAAGCTAAAACATATTTTTCTTTTGGAATTAATAGAGTTAGCATGGGAACCCAATCTTTTAATGACGATATTTTAAAGTTTCTAGATAGAAGGCATGATTCAAAACAAGCGATCAACTCAATTGAAATTTTAAAAAAATCTGGTTTCAATAACATCAGTATTGATTTAATTTATGGCATTCCAAATTTAACTAATAAAGTATGGGAGAAAACAATTGAAGCTGCTTTAACATTAAATATTCAGCATATTTCGGCATACCATTTAAGTTTCGAAAAAGGAACAAAAATTCACAATCAATTAAAAACTAAAGAAATTTTTGCTTTACATGACGACGAAAGTGTTAATCAATATAATATTCTTTGTAAAAAATTAAAAAACAATAGTTTTGAGCATTACGAGATTTCAAATTTTTCTTTACCTGAATTTAATTCCAAACATAACAGTAACTATTGGCAAGGAAAAAAATATGCAGGAATTGGTCCTTCGGCACATTCATTTGATGGAAATTCGCGCCAATGGAATGTTTCTAATATTGAAAAATATTTGACTGGAATATATTTAGAAGCAGGATATTACGAGAAAGAAAATCTAAGTTTAAATCAGAAATATAATGAACTACTGTTAACCCGTTTAAGAACAAATAAAGGAATAACCGATAAAGAAATTTTTGATAATTTTGGCGAAATTTTTTTAACCCATTTTTTAACTGAAATAAAACTATTAACAAATTGCAATAAGATTAAAATAACAAATAACAATAATTACGGTATTTCTGAAGAAGATTGGTTTATTTCTGATGGAATTATTGCTCAATTATGTAAAATCTGAATAATATGATAAAAGTTGTAACATTTGACATTAACGATACTGAAAAACTACATTATGCATTATCAATTAGACGTGAAGTATTTGTGAAAGAACAAGGTGTAGAGAAAGCACTTGAGCAAGATAATCTTGAAGATACCGCACAGCATTATCTTGCATATTATCACGACCTTGCAGTTGGTACTGCAAGATGGAGAATCACTGATAAGGGCATAAAATTCGAAAGATTTGCAGTTTTACATGGTTATAGAGATAAAAAAATTGGTCAGGCACTTTTAGATGCAGCATTATTTGATGCAAGAACTAAAAGAAAAATAATTTATTTGCACTCACAAAAATCAGCTGTTAATTTTTACTTGAAAAATGGATTTAGTCCTGTTGGCGAACCATTTATGGAAGCTGGCATAGAGCATGTTAACATGCAATGGTTTGATGACCTTTTTTAAGTTTGTCAAAAAATTCATAGATTTAAACTTATTTAATATTTAAAATCTGGTTTTCATCTCATAATTCCTTACTTTTATTTTTCAAAAATAAAATATTATGAAAGTAATAAAACACAATCTTTGGTTATTTCTAATAATTACCATCGCATTACAAACCATTTGTTTAAATGGCTTTTCTCAATCACCTCAAAAGATAAACTATCAGGCAGTAATCAGGAATTCAACTGGAGATATTTTACAAAATAGTAATTTAGGAATGCGTGTAAGTATTATAAATGGTTCAGCTACTGGTACAATTATTTACCAAGAGACATACACTCCTAGCCCCCAGTCAAATGCATATGGAGTTGTAAACATCGAAATTGGTAGTGGAATTCCACTTATTGGAGCATTTTCTTCTATCAATTGGGGGAATGGCCCATTTTTTATTAAAATTGAAACTGATCCTACAGGCTTAACAAACTACGCTCTTATTAGCACCAATCAACTAATAAGTGTGCCGTATGCTTTTTATGCAGAATATAGTGGCTCAACCCCACCAAAACATTATGTAGGAGAATTTTTTGAGGGAGGTATAATTTTTTATGTTGACTATACAGGTAATCATGGATTAATCTGTAGTTTAATTGATTTAAGTACCGCAATGACATGGAGCGATTTCCCTACAACAGCAATAGGAGCAACTGCACAAAGTGATTGGAACGGAAAAACAAATTCAACTGCAATTATTTTACAAAGTGCTTCAACAAGTACTGCTGACGTTTGCAACAACTACGCTAATTCTAATTATGGAACAGGTATATATTCCGATTGGTATTTACCAGCTATTGACCAATTAAGCTTAATATATCACGCAAAATATCAATTAAACAAAGCAATAGAAAGCGATGGAAATTCAGCAACAACCTTATTAACAAAACACCCTTACTGGTCCTCAACAGAAAGCACTAGCATAAGCGCATGGGCATATGATTTTATAACTGGAAGTGTAATTGGAAACGACAAACTTTGCACACCAATTTATGTGCGCGCAATTCGTGATTTTTAATTTAAATATCTACCACAAAAGCACCACTTTCGGTTACTGCAAAACATTTTACATTATACTTTTTTGCTTCTTCAATCCATTTATTAATTCTCCATTTAGAATTTGATGCATCAATAATAATTTGAGATGGATTATAAACTTTTATTATTTCTGAAATATTCATAAATACATTATTTGATAACACAATGTATTTAACATCTAACTTTTTAGTAATTTGTTCTGGGATTTTAAATTTTTCTCTTAATGCAACTATTCTGCAACCATAAAAATTAAAATAATTATTTTTGAAAAATAAATTTTCGTTATTAGTAGTTAGAATATTAGTAAATAAAAACTGTTTATTTAACTGTGAAAAAGGAATTATTCTTTCCTTTCCAACACCAAGCATCAACCAATTTCCCTTTAACGAATTCAACATGTTTGTTTTTTGAGGGACTAAATCACTAAAAAGAACATTTTTTGAACCATCAATAAAATTAATAGAAGAAACACCTTTTATATTATACACATATAGTTTTCGCTGTTCTAGGGTATTAATTTTCTCGTAAATAGTAAAACCTAGTATGAGTATTATTGATACAAGAAGATATCTTAAATAAGATATCTTCTTATAAACAATAAATAATGTTGCCAAAATTAATGACAAATAAAATAAAAGCATTAATGACATACTAAAAGGTATATCTCTTGCAACTGCTCCAGGCATGTTTTCAATATATTGACACGACCCATTCATTAAATCTACTAATTTTATAAGCCCTTTTGCAACCCATGTTGCTCCCCACTCCCATGGTGAAATGGCAAACAAGAGCATTGCCATATATATAATTAAAGTAGATAGAGGTATAACAATGAGCCCGGTAATTAAAAAATAATTTGGAAACTGATGAAAATAATATAAACTTAAAGGAAAAGTAACTAACTGCGCTGCAATTCCGACAGAAGTTAATGCCCAAATCCAATCAATAATTTTATTTTTAAAATACAATAACTTATAAATCATTGGTTGATAATAAACAATTCCCAATACCGCCATATAGCTTAATTGAAAGCCAACATCAAATAACATAAGTGGATTAATTATTAACAAAACCAATGCTGATACTGAAAGTGAATTATAAATATTAGTCTGTCGACTAAATGCCTTACCTATAACAACAAAACTAAACATTGCAGCTGCTCTTAAAACTGCTGGCGATAAACCAGTAAGTAAAGCATATCCCCATAAAAAAAGAACAATAATTATTGTTTTAAATATTATAAGACGTTTCTTTTTCGACATAAAAAACAATAAATAATTTAAAACAACAAACACAATACCTACATGCAATCCACTCACAGAAAGAACATGCATTGCGCCAGAAGCAATATAAGCTTGCTTTACTTCTGCATCTAATTCGCTTACATAACCCAGCGTAAGTGCAGAAGTCACACTAAAAGCATCGCCTTTAAATCCATATTTTTTTAATACTGAAAGAATGTTTTTTCTAAGGTTATCTGCAAATAACAATATTCCACCATCAGCTTTTGAACTAACCATTTTCCAATTAGCAGATTTTAAATATGCCTGATGAGTAATTAAGTGGAATGCCAAATATTGTTTGTAATCAAACTCTTTAGGATTTCCAGCATTTTCTATTTCCTGTAATGAAGGTTCAAATATTATTCTGTCACCATTTTTTAAAGATGATGATTTTTTATCTTTTTGAAAATATAAAATTACTTTTCCATCAGTACTTATCCATTCATTATTTGAACGTATTGCCTGAATTTCGAGAACGGTTTTTATCGACTTCTCCTTCTCTGTAGGTTGTTCAATTATCTCGCCTAGTAGATAACCTGATTTATTATTTGTAAAATAATCATTTTTAACTGCATGTTGTGAGGTTAAGGCAAAGGCGGAAATAAATAATATAATATTAAGAGCTATTCCCCAAAAAGGAGCAAGAGAATACTTTGAACGAAGAGCAGGAATTAGTTGAAAAACTAATAAGCAAATAAATAAAAAACAAATTCCTGAAATAACCCAAATTATTGGTAATTCAGGAAAATATCTACAAAAAACAATCCCTAAAATAAATGGCAATACTAATCTTACAAATGGGATATTCGAAAAAGTCGATACCTTTGATTGCATTTATAAAAAATAAGTTCTTTCCTATTTACAAAAGAATTTTATTGTTGTATCTGCATTAACTATGCTATCAGCAAAACTATCCCATAAAATAACATCTCCTCCACAAAGCCGTTTAAAATCCAAAGTATCTTTTGGAATATCAGGATTACGATACTTTATTTTATAACAATCTTTACAAACAGGAGTATCTTTTTCGGCCAATTTTTCGCATGACATAAAAACGACTCCGCTAATTATGGCAAAAAATAAAATTATTTTTTTCATTTTATGTATTAGGTGTTAAGTGAAGTTTTTCTTTTTCTTGAAATGATTTTATAAGTTCTTCGGGCGATTTACCTAAATTCTGTATCATCACTTTTGTGTCTTTGGCTAATGCATGATTTGGATATTTTTCAATAAATCTTTCATAATGATATTTAGCTTTTTCAATATCTAACAATAGATTTTCATTAACAAATCCTTGCATAAAAATGCAAACTGCAACTTTTGGAAAATCAGGATAATCATTCTCGATTTTTTCATAATAAGTTAAAGATAGCCTCCCTTTACCTAAGGATTTACAAATTTCTGCAGCTCTAAATAAATATTCTGCCGATGCAGTATCATCAGGGTTTTGAGTAGCAAATCTTGAATATAATAATATCGCATTATTTGCTGCTCCAACATCTAAATCCATCACGGTATCAGCATATATTTTTTTTTCAATTTGTTGAATTTCTACAAGCAATTTGTTTTTATCAACATTAGTCTTTTTTGCAGGTGTGCAAGCAAATATTCCCGAAATAAAAATAATTAATAGTAGAAAATTTTTCATATTATTTCTTTTTAGCAAACTTCATTTTATAACTTACCTTAACAACTCCAGTAATAATATTATTAAGTTTTTTCTTAATTAACGCTCTCCTTATTTGAGAGATTCTATCTGGAATTAGTACTCCATCTAAATGATCATACTCATGTTGAAAAATTCTTGCCTTTATTCCATCATAAACTTCTTCATGTGGTTCAAAATTTTCATCAAAATATTTAACAGTAATTACTGGTTTGCGTCGCACATCTTCACGAATTCCTGGTAAACTTAAACAACCTTCATTATAAACCCAAGTTTCACCTTCTTCATTAACAATATGTGCATTTATAAATACCTTTTTGAACCCTTTTAATTCTGGATGATCTTCTTCCATTGGCTCTGCATCAATCATAAACATTCTTATTGATTTGCCTACCTGAGGTGCTGCAAGTCCAACTCCTTCTGCATCATACATTGTTTCAAACATGTTTGCAATTAACTCCTTTAAGCCAGTATAATCAGAAGAAATATCTTTTGCTACTTCACGTAATACCGCATTTCCATATCCATATATTGACAATATCATCTCTTTTTAAAGTTTAAATATTCTAAATAATTTTGCAATAATATTGTTGCACTTACCGAATCAATAAGCGACTTATTTTGCCTGTCTTTCTTACTTAAGCCACCATCTATCATTGCTTGAAAAGCCATTTTAGATGTAAACCTTTCATCATACATATCCACAGGAATAAGCGGAAAAGTTGTTTTTAATTTCTCAGCAAATGGTTTTATAAATTGCATTGACGATGACTCTGTATTATCTAATTTTTTTGCTAAACCAACAACAATTAATTCAACTTCTTCTTTAAGAAAATATGCTTTAAGAAAATCAAATATTTCCCTAGAAGAAACTGTTGTCAAATTAGTTGCAATAATTTTCATTGTGTCGGTTACTGCAAGCCCAACACGTTTTTGACCGTAATCTATAGCTAAAATTCTTCCCACAATAAAAATTAATTTGTAATACAAACCTACATTAAAATTGTGTAAAAGGCAATCATTAAAATTCCGAATTATTTCTTTTTGTGATTGATTTTGTTTATATTTTATTGTAAATTTGACTATTAATAGAAATATTATGTTTGATATTTTTAACTAATTCCAATATGAAAAATAAATTTTTATTTGTTTTAATTATTGTTTTAACTTTTGGATTTAATGCTAAATCTCAATGGACAAATCAATTTGGAAGTGATCATAAATGGTATCATGATATTTTCTTTACAGATCAAGATACCGGATATACTGCCAATTGGAGTGGAGAAATATACAAAACAGTAGATGGCGGAATTAACTGGACTTTAAAACACTCTGAATCTTTTGGTAGTTGGGGCGTTAGTTTTCAATCACCAGACACAGGATTTTTTGTTGGATCACAAGGAAAGATAATATCAACTTATGATGGTGGTACAACATGGAGTTCAATTACTGTAGGCGGAGCAAATGACTTATTTGATATTGATTGTCCAGCAAAAGACACTTGTTTTATTGCTGGAAATGGCGTTATCATTAAAACTACTGACGGCGGCAACAATTGGCAAACAATTTATACAAGTATTGATTGGTATATGGGAATTGACTTTATTAATTCACAAATTGGCTATACTATTGGAAATAATATAACAAAAACAACTGATGGTGGAATTTCATGGAACATTGTTAATAATTCTGGAGGAAGTAAAATAAGCTGTGCATCAGAAAATGTTTGCTATGTTATTAAAACTGCTGACATTATTTCAAAAACAATTGATGGGAGGTACTACATGGATAGATTTTTCATTAGGAAATAGCCTTTTTATTGATGACATTCAGGCAATTGACGAAAACACAATTTTTGCTGCTTGTACTTCACAAGTTGCTTTACAAGTGGTGTATTCGATTGATGCTGGAATCACATGGTTCTTACAGCAACAAACTAATGACTCTGCTGGATTAAATAGTATTCATATGTTAAATGAAAATGAAGGTTGGGTCAGTGGGCTTCGTGGAATTTATCATACAACAAATGGAGGAGGAAGAGGATTAATGTTATCTTTAAATCCACCCCAAATTATAACTCCTGATTTTTCAATTTTTCCTATACCTTCTTCAAATTTTATTTCAATTAATTGGGATATTATTGGCAAATATGATATTGTTATCTCAGACATTACAGGAAATATTATTTATGAGGAAAAATCTAATATTAAAAGTTCTTCTATTAACATTTCTAATTTCTTAAAAGGAGTTTATATAGTTAAAGCTATTGGAGATGATTATACTCAAACAAAAAAAATAATTATTCAATAAAGTCATTTATTTATTATAAAGCAATAAGTGTCATTTTCAATAATAAATCGTATATCTTGTTTCCAAAATTTTCTTATTAAGGTTTCTACTTATTTGTACATTTAACTTTATTACACTACCTTTACCCCATTAATTTTATAGACTAAGTGACAAGCAGCTCTAAAAACATTACTCCAGTTTTCGATAAAATGCTCACTCGCAGTGATAAAGAAAACTTACTTTCACAAAAAAGTATTTGCATTTGGTTAACAGGATTATCAGGAAGTGGAAAAAGCACCTTAGCTATTGAATTTGAAAAAGAACTACATAATCGCGGATTTTTAGTAAAACTTATTGATGGCGACAATGTAAGAACAGGTATAAATAAAAACCTTGGATTTTCTGAAGAAGACCGTAACGAAAATATTCGTCGTATTGCCGAAATTAATAAACTATTTATAGAAAACGGAATTATAACAATTAACTCATTTGTCAGTCCAACAAATAATCTACGTGATTTAGTTAAAGATATTGTTGGAGCCACTGATTACTATCTTGTATATGTAAATGCTTCTCTTTCTGTATGCGAACAACGTGATGTTAAAGGGCTATATGCAAAGGCAAGAAAAGGAGAAATTTCCGATTTCACAGGTATTTCAGCTCCATTTGATGTACCCAATAATGCATTTCTTGAAATAAACACTTCAGAATCCGATCTCAATACTAGTGTAAATATATTATTAAGCAAATTCATACCAATTATAGAACTTCAAAAAGAAAATGAAAAATTATAAAATCACACATCTCCGCGAATTAGAAAACGAATCAATTTATGTTATTCGTGAAGTTGTTGCTCAGTTTGAAAAACCAACAATGCTTTTTTCTGGTGGTAAAGATTCAATAGTAATGTTTTACCTTGCCCGCAAAGCATTCTGGCCGGCAAAAGTTCCGTTTCCTTTGTTACATGTTGATACCGGTCACAATTTTCAGGAAACTCTTGACTATCGTGATAACTTAATGAAAGAAACTGGCTCAACATGCATTGCTCGTTCAGTTCAGGATTCTATTGATAAAGGTCGTGTAGTTGAAGAAAAAGGAATTAATGCAAGTCGCAACAAATTACAAACAGTTACATTACTTGATGCATTAGAAGAATTTAAATTTGATTGTGCAATGGGCGGTGGTCGTCGCGACGAGGAAAAAGCCCGTGCAAAAGAACGTTTCTTCTCACACCGTGATGAATTTGGACAATGGGATCCCAAAAACCAACGTCCAGAATTATGGAATATTTTTAATGGTAAAAAAAGAATGGGAGAACATTTCAGAGTTTTTCCTATTAGCAATTGGACAGAAATGGATGTTTGGCAATATATTCTTCTAGAAAATATTCCTATCCCGAATTTATATTTTAACCATAAAAGAGAAGTCTTTAAACGTGATGGGATGATACTAGCCACTGCACCTTTCATGGAACTAAAACCTGAAGAAAAACCTGAAATGATGGATGTTCGTTGCAGAACAATAGGTGATATATCATGTACCGGTTTAACATTATCCAAAGCAACTACTCTTGAAGAAATTATTCGCGAAATTGCTGCAACACGTGTTACCGAAAGAGGTGGTCGTTACGATGATAAACGCAGCGAAACAGCTATGGAAGACAGAAAAAAAGAAGGTTATTTTTAATTTAGGAATTACGAATTAGGATTTACTAATTCTACGATATCAAAAAAATCCAAATTCCTAAATCATTAATCTTAAATAATAGAATGAATAAAGAAGAATTAAGAAATAGAACGAAAAAGTTTGCTGTAAGGGTATTTAAATTTCTTTTATCTGTAGAAAAAGGCAAAGAAATTGACGTAATTTCATATCAATTATTAAAATCAGCTTCATCTGTTGCAGCAAATTATCGTGCAACATGTAGAGGAAAATCTACTGCAGATTTTTTACATAAATTAAAAGTTGTAGATGAAGAAGCAGACGAAAGCTTATTCTGGCTTGAACTAATTGATGAATTAAAACTAAAATGCGATAATGAAGAATTAAATAAATTAATTAAAGAAGCAAATGAATTAGTTTCAATTTTTTCAGCTTCAATTAAAACAATTAAATCAAAAAATATTTAATATTAACTTCAATATAAATCCTAATTCCTAAATCCTAAATAATAAAATGGACGATAATAATTTTGACGCATATTTAAACATGGAACTTCTTCGCTTTACAACTGCAGGAAGTGTAGATGATGGAAAAAGTACATTAATTGGCAGATTGTTATATGACAGTAAAGCAATTTTCGAAGATCAGATGGAAGCTATTGAAAGAGCTAGTCTTGGAAGAGGTGAAGAAAGAGTAAATTTAGCTTTACTTACTGATGGACTTAGGGCAGAACGCGAACAAGGAATTACTATTGATGTAGCATATCGTTATTTCGCAACACCTCGCAGAAAATTTATAATTGCCGATACTCCTGGACATATTCAATATACCAGAAATATGGTTACAGGTGCTTCAACAGCTAATCTTGCAGTTATTTTAATTGATGCACGTCACGGAGTTGTTGAACAAACAATAAGACATTCATTTCTTGCAAGTTTATTACAAATTCCTCATGTAATTATTTGTATTAACAAAATGGATTTAGTTGATTACAGCGAAGAAAAATTTGCTGAAATCACAAGTCGCTTTCTTGAATTTGCTGCAAAATTTGATATTAAAGATATTCGTTTTGTTCCTATTTCTGCATTAAATGGAGATAATGTTGTAAAAAGAAGCACTAATATGGATTGGTACGATGGGCCAACATTACTTTGGTTGCTTGATACTATTTATATTAGCAGCGATCAAAATCATATTGATGCCAGACTTCCAGTACAATTTATTATTCGTCCCCAAAATGATGAATTTCATGATTATCGCGGTTACGCAGGGCGAATTGCCGGTGGAATTTTCAGAAAAGGCGATAAAGTAAAAGTGTTACCTAGTGGTTTTGTCTCAACTATAAAATCTATTGACACATTTGAAAAATCATTAGAATTAGCAACTTCATCACAATCTGTAACCATAACCCTTGAAGACGATGTTGATGTTAGCCGTGGTGATATGATTGTAAAAGAAAACAACGTGCCCACAGTTAGCCAGGATGTTGATCTTATGTTTTGTTGGTTTAACCCTAAACCACTGCAATTAAAAGGTCGTTACGTATTACGCCACACTTCAAATGAAGTTAAATGTGTAATTAACGACGTTATATATAAAGTTGACATTAACACAATGGAAAGAAACACAACTGATAAAAATGTTACATTAAACGAAATTGGTAGAATGTCAATCCGAACTCAGAAACCTGTTTTCTTTGATTCATATCGCAAAAACAGAATTACCGGAAGTGTTATTCTTGTTGATGAAGCTACAAATGAAACAGTTTGTGCTGGAATGATTGTCTAAAGTTTAGATAACTTTTCACCTGCTTTAAGCAATGTTTCATCTTCTTTAGCAAAACAAAATCTAAGAATTTTTTCGTCTGTTTTATCTTTATAAAAAACCGAAATTGGAACAGATGCAACTCCAATTTCCTTTGTTAATCGAATCGCTAATTCAGTATCTGGTTCATTGCTTATTGCAGAATAACAAAGATTCTGAAAATATGACCCTTTTGATGGAACAAAAGTAAATTTTGAATTTTTAATTGACTCAAGAAAAGTATTTCTCTTTTTTTCATAGAACGAAGGAACTCCTTTATAGTTTTCTGGATTTTTTAAAAACTCTGCCAAAGCATATTGCAAAGGAGTAAATGTGCTAAATGTTAAAAACTGATGAATCTTCCTGAATTCTGTTGTTAATTCCTTCGGTGCAACACAATAACCCGTTTTCCATCCTGTAACATGAAAAGTTTTTCCAAAAGAACTAATAATAAAGCTCCGTTGTTGCAACTCAGGCATAGTCATTAGCGAAAGATGTTTTAATCCATCAAAAATGATATGCTCGTATACTTCATCACCAATTAGAAAAATATTTGTATTCTGAACAATCTTCACCAATTCATTCAAATCTGTTTTATCTAAAACAGCTCCGGTTGGATTATGAGGATTATTTATAATGATTAGTTTAGTTTTTAATGAAATTTTATTTCTTACTTCATTCCAGTCAATTTTATAATCTGGATACTTTAATGAAACACAAACAGGTATCCCACCATTTAACTCTATGGCAGGAATATAGCTATCATATGCTGGTTCAAATACAATTACCTCATCGCATTTTTTAACAACTGCAGAAATTGCAGCAAAAAGTGCTTCTGTGCCACCTGAAGTAATAGTTATTTCTGAATCAGGATTATAATCAACATTATACAAGTTGAATGTTTTTTCTGAGATTGCTGCTCTAAGTTCTTTTACCCCCATCATTGGAGCATATTGATTATAACCCAATTTCATATATTTATTTACTAAAGAGATTAATTCCTCAGAAACAGGAAAATCAGGAAAGCCTTGAGATAAATTAATTGCTTTGTATTCTGTTGCCATTGATGACATTATAGTGAATATTGTTGTTCCAACTAATGGAAGCTTTGTAGTAATAATTGGTTTATTTATTTGCATAAAAAAACTTTTTTAAATATATAATGTATTAAAGTTCAAAATTAATAATTAATAGAAAGATGACAATAATTAATGAAACTTAAACCTTACAACCACTGCTATATTGCTATACCTTTTCTAGTTACACACACCATAGCAACCTACAACATGTATTCATATCATTAATTCATTGGGTTAAACAAAATTTTAATTATTTTTGGCAACCTTTTAAGATAATTGTATGTCTTAAAATTGAAGAGTTTAACGTAAAATTTCTTTTCCATTATTAATGAAACAATAGAGCATATGAATCGTATAATCCAAAATAACTTTAATTCTAGATATGTATAAGAAGATACATTTTATCTTATTAGTGTTTTTTGGACTTTTGGTTCATGTAATAGGTTTCTCTCAAACTATTATTAAAAACGATTCCCTATTAATTTTAAATAAAGACACTTCTGAAAATTCGCTTGGCGACCCTAAAGGTGGATTTAATTTTACATTAAACTCAACCGACCCACTTTGTTATGGCGAATGTAATGGTTTTATTACAGTCTCAAATGTTATTGGAACGCCCCAATATCCTATTACAATCACATTAAGTAACAGCAATTTAAGTTGCGGATTTGTTTCTATTGTTTCTCCTCCCCTTTTTGCAATAGATTTTCCATATAAGTTTGATTTTCTCTGTGGCTGTGCAACTCAATATTCGGTTCAGGCAGTCGATAATGATGGACATATCAGAAGTAAAAGTAAAGGGGTTGCAGATCCCCCATTGCTATCTATTTCGTTGTATACTGCAACAAATCCCACTTGTTCAGGATTGTGTAATGGATTAATTAGCATTGATAGCGTATTTTGGGCATCATATCCGCTAACATTCTTATGGTCAACTGGTTCAATTGTCGATTCAACTATTAATTTATGCGATGGAACTTATTTAGTAACAATAACAGATGGCGTTGGTTGTGAAATTGATTCAACTTTTATATTAACTGCCCCACCACCCTTTGTTCCTAATCCCTCAAATACTGGCCCTTATTGTGTAAATGGAACTATACAATTAAATGTAGGTGCATTTTCTTCTTATATTTGGTCAGGTCCTGGCCCTTTCTCCAGTGTACTTCAGAATCCAACAATCTCTCCTGCTACACTTGCTATGGGAGGCACATATTTTGTAACTGTTACTAATGCTGCAGGATGTACAGGCGTAAATTCAACAACTGTGGTTGTTAACGCACTACCTACGGCAACTATTACACCTGCAGCTGCGGCTATTTGTTCGGGACAAAGTACTACATTAACTGCATCAGGAGGTACTGGTTATTTGTGGAGTAATGCGGCTATTACACCTGCTATTACTATTAATCCTGCAGTTACAACAACATATACGGTTACAGTTACTAATGCAGCTACATGTACTGCTATTGCCAGCGCTACTGTCACAGTTAACGCATTACCTACTGCTGCAATTACACCTGCTGCTGCTGCAATTTGTGTTGGACAAAGTACTACATTAACCGCATCGGGAGGAACTGGTTATTTATGGAGCAATGCGGCGATTACAGCTG
>CAIQJL010000002.1 GCA_903872185.1 uncultured Bacteroidota bacterium
ACCTGTCTCCCTACAATTCCAACCTTATTACCTTATTTAGGATGTATTGATTGAAAGCAATAATCAAATAAAACATTCCACATAGTGGAAAAATATCAATAGAAAATAAATAAAATCTTTATTCTTTAAAAACCTTATTTCAACCTTTCCCAAACCTTAGTATAACACCTGTCTCCCTACAATTCCAAACTTATTATCTTATTTAGGAAGTATTGATTGAAAGTAATAATCAAATAAAACATTCCACGTAGATAATTAATATCAATAGAAAATGAATAAAATCTTTATTCTTTAAAACCTTATTTCAACCTTTCCCAAACCTTAGTATAATACCTGTCTCCCTACAATTCCAACCTTATTACCTTATTTAGGATTTTGATAGGTTAATAAGGTTTGAATTTCTATGTGGTTTGCAATGCTACTAAGGTTTAAAGGCAGCTTGAAATAAGGTTTTTGTTTTGCTCCCCTCTCATTTCAGGAGTAATGGCACTAACATAAATAATTATTTATATTTTCTATAAGCTCCCTGCTTAGTTCTTCTGGGATAACGCCTCCCTGGTCGTTGTAGTATTATCTTTTTTAATATTTTCTGTTTCAACTTTTCCATATCTACCTGTAGACCATCTTTTGTATACTCTACCTTTGCTGTCGATAAAAAATTCCTTATTACTCTCAAAGAACTCTTGAATGATATCATTTTCGGGGGAAAAAGCAGTCCCTTCTGTTGACTGCGCTATAATCTTCCGTATAAGATTATAGGCTATGAAAGCCGAAATAAGTTCCTTCCTAATAATGTCTTCTGTTTTTCCTCTCAATACATTGACATCCATTATCGTTTTTACTTCTCTAATTGTTATCTCAATATCCCAGCGAGTAAAGTATTTTAATATTATTTCTTCTTTTGGGATTTTTTTATCTAATAATGTTGTATATATTATCATTGTTTCCTTACCATCTTGTGATAAAAATGATATACGTCTTAACAATAATGTCTCAGGTAATATCTCTTCTTTAGGTAACCATTCAGGATGAGCAGTTCTCTTAATTTCAACGATTTCGTCTCCATTCGCTAATTGGGTTATGACTTTATAATTTCTAACACGTTTTCCCGGAACTATCATGTCAAAATTGTATTTTCTTGCTAAGCAGAAGATCGCATAACTATTATATAAATCATCAGCTAATAATAGACTTTTCTGAGGTATACTTAGTATAAGTTTGTAAATAAGAGCTAATTCAGAAACGTGACGATTTCCTATTGCAAAATCATGTATTAAACCACTTCCTTGTTGTATTATAGATTGTAACAATACTTGGGGATACCCTTCTTTAGATTCCTCATTCTTTAATTTTACTTTATATTTTTCACGAAGTTCTTCTGAATCTTGTGTCTGTAGATATGTACCGTCAGTTAAATATGTTGCCATCCCATACCAGTATGATTTTGTATCTGATGTTTCAACTGTTTTATAAAAAATGCCTTTTAACAAATCATAGTTAACCCTTTTTCTTGCATTAGAATATGCTGCTGTATTATTAGATATCTCTATTGTCTTACTTTTAGGTATTTTTAATTTGTATTTTTTCTTTGGACCTCTTCTTATTTTAGGATTTTGTAAATCTTCAGCCTTTTCTTTTTCAATTGAAAGCATTACATTTTCTATAATAATTTCTTTATGACTTTCATGAATCTTTTTAAATATATCAACTGAATTCTCTAATGTTTTATCTTGCAATGTTGAAGTATAAACCATTGTCAATATTGTATTTTCAGTTGAATAAACTCTGTCACGAGTGCCTTTGTTATCAAAGTTATCTATAACATCAAAAGGGAATACACTAGATAATACCTTTAGATGGTCATTTCTTAGATATTCTCTAATTTGGCAGCTTTTGTATAATGATGTATTTGGTGTCATTTTGTTTTATTTAAAATTTCAGCAAAGATAATCATTATTTTTTAATTATTTATTATATTAGTGCCATTACCTTCAAAGGGGGAATA
>CAIQJL010000003.1 GCA_903872185.1 uncultured Bacteroidota bacterium
CTGTTTCGTAAAGCTCAAACCAATCAGCAGTTGGTATGTTGTTACTACGCATCCAGTGCTTTGCAAGAGGTTTATTTGTTGTAATAAATAAGCCTTCAGTATTTACACCAGTATATGGAATTTTAAGATTATTGTATAGGGCAGGGGCAAAATATAACAATTCACCATGATTATTTATACTCTCAACAAGATTGAAAATTAAATCAGGATTTTCTTCAAGTAAAGATTTTTTTAACTGAGTTAAATCAAGGTTTACAGTTATTTTGCAGGTTTTGTAACCTAATTCGTGCAGACTGTTTTCAGCCAATTCAACCTGATCTAAAATATCTAGTTCATCTGGTCCGGCATTTTGCTGAACTTCGTTATAAACTATTGCAATTTTTTCAATTTTTCTCATTTCTTTAATCTTTGAACTGCAGAATTCATTATCATTTCTATTAATTTCTGGTAGCTTGTTCCAGCAAAACGACATAAAATTGGTAAATCAGAATGAACAGGATTAAGTCCAGCTAAAGGATTAACCTCAATAAAATTTAAAACTCCAGTATCATCCATTCTTAAGTCAACGCGGCCACCATCGCGGCAACCAAGAACCTGCCAGCATTTTTCTGTTAATTCATAACAAAGTTTAGTGATTTCTTCTTCGGGAACAGAATAATCAATTACCTCGTGATAATTTTCTTTATTTTCTAAACTATATATTTTTGTTTTCTCGGTTTTCTTAAAAACAACTTCCATAATGCCAACTGCTCTTGTGTCTTTTCCTGTGCCCACAACTCCTACAGTAAATTCTCTTCCGGGTAAAAATCTTTCAACCAAAACAGGTTGACTAAATTTATGAAGAAGCATTTTACAAACTTCTTTTAATTCTTCTTTTGAAGTTATTTTGGATAATCCTGAAATTCCTTTTCCAGTTCCTTCGGCTACTGGTTTTGCAAAAAGAGGATATTTTAATTTTATATCATCAACATCGTCTATTGTTTCAACAATTGCAAAATCTGGTGTGGCTAAACCGGCATCTCTTATAACACGCTTAGTAAGACCTTTATGCAATGAAAGCGCAAGAACAAGTCCATCAGAAAAAACATAAGGAATATTATATGCATCAAGTAGGCAAGGAACTTGAGCTTCACGTGCAAGTCCATACATGCCTTCAGAAATATTAAAAACAATATCCCATTTTTTTCCTTCAACTAGAAGTTTTGCAAGATTACGAACATGACCAATTCTTTCAGTTTTGAAACCAGCTTTTATCAAAGCACTTTCAATACCTTCAATAGTTTCTTCTTTATCAAATTCGGCAGTTTCTTCTTCGGTAAAACCTTCTTTCAGATATTCGTCACGAAGGTCGTAAGTTATCCCGACAAGCATATTTAAAATTTATTATTCATCAATGTAATCAGGATAAAGATATGTTTTTCCTTCGTAATTTTTAAGTTTTAAACCTTTCTTATTATGCGAAGTAACATAATCTGGCAACAATGGAATTTTACCACCGCCACCTGGTGCATCAACTACGTATGTTGGAATTGCATAGCCAGAAGTAAATCCACGCAATCCTTTAATTATTTCCAACCCTTTTTTGACTGTTGTTCTGAAATGGCCCGAACCTAAAATAGGATCGCATTGATATAAATAATATGGACGAACACGGCATTTTAATAACCCATGCATTAAATTCTTCATTGTTGTAACATCATCATTAATATCTTTTAATAATACTGTCTGACTTCCTAAAGGAATTCCAGCATTAGCTAAAAGCTTAGTTGCTTGCTCCACTTCTGGCGTTAATTCAGAAGGATGAGTAAAATGTATGCTAACAAATAATGGATGATATTTTTTAAGCATATCAACAAATTCCTGAGTAATTCTTTGAGGAAGTACAGCTGGAACTTTTGTTCCAATACGAATAATTTCAATATGCTGAATAGAACGAAGTCTTTGTAAGATGTATTCAAGCCTGTCTTGTGGCAATGTAAATGGATCACCTCCTGAAATTAATACATCTCGTACTTCAGAATGATTTTCCAAATATTCGAATGCAGGTTCAAAATCGTTTAAACTAAAATGAGATTTATCTTTTTTAGCTACCATATGTGAACGGGTACAGTACCTGCAATATGTGCTACAGAAACCTGTTACAAGAAATAATGCTCGATCTGGATATCTATGAACAAGATTTGGAACAGGACTACTATTATTTTCATGAAGAGGGTCTGAAAATTCACCTGGAAAACTTATATATTCATTTGCAGAAGGAACTACACTTTTATACAGTGGATCGTTAGCATTTGAAAAATCAATAAGGCTTGCATAATAAGGTGTTATTCTAAGTGGGAGTGAATCTTTATTAATTGATTCATTAGTTTCGGGAAGTTTAATCTTGAAAAATTTTTCTAATTGACTAAAATATCTAAAGCTATTTCTTATTTGCCAATGCCAATCATTCCATTCTTCATCAGCAACACCAGGTAGATATTCTTTTCTAAAAGCAGAAGTAGTTTTTGCTTCTGTTGTATGTAAAAGAGAATCAATTACTTTATGTCTGTTTATATGATATTTGGAAACCAGACTCGGAGGTTCTTCTTCCTTGTTCACCTCTGTGTCATGTATTAGTGCTTCACTTAATGAATTGCTTTCCATAGTTTTAATTAATCTTCAATTGAATTATTTTTCTTGAATATTTGATACAATTTTACATTAAAAATGAGAAGTAGATAACTATCGTAAATAAATAATTTTAGTATTTTTCAACTAACATTATATCACAACATATCTTCATAACACATATATATACAACACTTAATACTTTAACTTTATCGACTTTATTAACATTTCATATTTAGTACTATTCATAAATGTTAATTTAAAAAACGTCAATTGTTTTTTATAAAAATGTACAATGAAAACTTAGAATTATAAATTTGTTTTATTTATCTGCATTTTTTTTGTAATTTTGATGTTGAAAGAAGAAAATATATGTTTGAAGATAACGATCGATATTTTGAAGAGAAAAACCGTGAGGAGATTGTTAGTCGCTATGAAGATTTGTTGCGAAAGAAAAAACCTTTCTTTTTTGATGTAGATGATTTCGAGTCTATTATAGAGTTTTATGTAGAGCAAAATAAATTTTCTAGTGCTTTTGAAGCAACTAATATTGCATCTGGCCTTTTCCCATCTTCACCAGAAATTAAACTTAAAAAAGCTCAACTTTTATTAGATAAAGGAAAACCAGTTGAAGCACTTTCAGAATTAAAAAATGCTTTGCTTCACGATTCAGAAAATTTTGAGATTTTTTTATTGTTAGGAATAACTTATTTAAATCTTAACAATACCAAAGAAGCTATTAGAAAATTTGAAGAATGCATTAATTTTATTCCCGAAGACATTAAAAAAGATGAAATTCTTTTCTCTATTGGATTTCATTTAGGTCATACAAATAGATTTGCACTTGCAATTAAATATTTAAATAAATCAATTGAAGTAAATTCTCAAAATTTAGAATCATTAGCTGAAATTGCATATTGTTACGATGGTGTTTCTAACTTTAATAAATGTATTGAGTTTTATTTAAAATGTATTGATATAAATCCTTTCTTAGAATTTAACTGGTATAATTTAGGACTAATTTATATTAAAATTAATAATACTAAAAAAGCAATTGAAGCTTTTGATTATGCTCTAGCAATTGATCCGGAGTATTTAAGTGCATATTTAGCTAAAGCGAATTTATATCTTTCACTTGAAAAATATACAGATGCTGTTGATATATATAAAGAGTATTTAAATTACGATACCGATTTTGCAGATGTATATTATTATATTGGTGAGTGCTATGAAAAATTAGATAAGCTGGAGACTGCAATAAAATATTACGATTTAACAATTGAAAAAGATAAAAATCATTCAGATGCATGGCTTGGTAAAGGTGTAATTAAAATGTATCTTGAAGATTATGCAGGAAGCTTAGTTTGCCTTACTAATTCTGTTTTAATTGATGCCGAAAATCCAGAAGCACAATATTCATTAGCAGAACTGTATCTTAAAACAGGAATGTATTCTGAAGCATTACCACATGTTGAAATTGCAATTAAAGTAGCACCTGAAGAAGTAGATTATATATTATTACAATCTGAGTTATATCAAGCTCTTGGTGATTTTAAAAAATCAATTGATGTACTTGAAGATGGTTATTTTTCTATCGAAGAAAAAGCACCTATTTTATATAGACTTGCCGGACTTTATATTTCAAAAGATAATAATCAAAAAGCTGCAGAATATTTAAAGCAAGCAATAGAGGCTGATTCTGCTTTAATAGTTGATTTTTTAAAGATTTTTCCAGATGCAAAAGATTTTGCAGGATTTAAAGGCTTATTAGATTTGCCGAACAAAAAATTAAAGAAATGAATTACAAATTACCATATATCCCCGAACGCGACGAAAAACCTCGTAAAAAAGGTTTAACAATGGTTATGGACAAAGGATTAAGCATGCAAGAAGCTGAAAATCTTTGTGATTCTTCTGGCCATTTAATTGACTATTTAAAATTAGGTTTTGGAACTTCACTTGTTTCAAAAAATGTTAAAGAAAAAATAAAATTATTTCAACAAAATAACATCAGACCTTATTTTGGAGGTACCCTTTTCGAAGCTTTTGTTGTTAGAAATATGTATGATGATTTTAGAAAATATGTTTCCAGTTATAATGTAGATTTGATTGAGGTTTCAGATGGATCTATGCATATGGAGCACGATGTTAAATGTGAATATATCCGTAAACTTTCAAAAGATTTTACAGTAATTTCTGAAGTAGGAACCAAAGATGCAGGTATAATCATTGCTCCAAACAAATGGATAAAGATGATGAAAAATGAACTTGCAGCAGGATCAATAAATGTAATAGCTGAAGCTCGGGAAAGTGGAAACGTTGGTATTTTTAAGTCAAATGGAAATGCGCACGTTGTTCTGATAAATAAAATTCTTGAAAATGTTCCCGAAAATTCAATATTATGGGAAGCTCCTAACAAAGCACAACAAGTTTGGTTTGTTAAATTATTAGGCGCAGATGTTAACCTTGGTAACATAGCACCAAATGAAGTTATATCGCTAGAAACTATTCGCTTAGGATTACGTGGTGATACATTCTTACATTATTTACCAGAAGAGTTAAAAGAAGAAGATTAGAAAATCATTCCTCGTCTTTTTCTCTAACAATTGCAGCCAACCCACCAATAGAAGTTTCTTTATAAAGACTAGGTAAGTCATGCCCTGTTTGCAACATTGTTTCAATTACTTTATCAAAACTTATATAATGATGCCCATCTGAAAGTATTGCAAATGCTGAAGCATCAAGTGCACGGGTTGCAGCAAAAGCGTTACGTTCAATACAAGGAATTTGTACAAAACCACCAATAGGATCGCAGGTTAAACCAAGGTGATGTTCTAAACCCATTTCAGCAGCGTATTCAATTTGTGGTGGTGTTCCTCCAAATAATTTTGTTGCTGCAGCTGCCGCCATTGCACATGCAGAGCCAATTTCGCCCTGGCAACCAACTTCGGCACCAGAAATTGAGCCATTTGTTTTAATAACATTCCCAAATATTCCAGCAGTTGCCAAAGCTTTTAGAATTTTATTTTCTGGCATTTCATAATCTTTAGAAATATGATATAAAACTGCTGGCAATACTCCGCAAGAACCACAAGTGGGAGCGGTGACTACTTTTCCGCAAGAAGCATTTTCTTCAGAAACAGCAAGAGCATATGAAAAAAGTAAAGTTTTACGTTTTAAGCTTCCGCTGAACCCTTGTGAACGTGTATTGTAAAGTGCTGCTTTTCGAGACAAGTGAAGGGTTCCTGGTATTACACCATCGTTTTCTAAGCCGTTATGTATCGAATTTTTCATTGCTTCCCATACTTCAGCCAAATATATCCAAATCTCAGGGCCTTCAAATTCCTCTACATATTCCCAATAAGTTTTTCCAGTACTATTTAAGTAATGCAAAATTTCATGCATGTTCTTATGAGGATAAATCTGAGAAAGAGAATTTAGATTATCTTCCCATAATGCACCTCCGCCAATACTGAAAGTGGTCCATGAATCTATGGTATTTCCGTTATTATCAATAGCTTCAAAGGTTAAACCATTTGGATGCTCTGGCAAAAACTCTTTTGGTTTCCAAATAATTTCAGTTGAAATTGGTTTAAATTCATTTATAATTGCAGTATCAGTAAAGTGACCTTTTCCTGTAGCAGCAAGGCTTCCATATAAAGTAACTCTATAACTTGAAGCATTTGCATGTTTATCTTTAAAAATTCTTGTTGCTCTAAGTGGTCCCATTGTATGGCTGCTTGATGGGCCATTACCAATTCGGAAAATATCTTTAATAGATTGCATAATTTGACTTTTTGTAAAAGTAAATGATTTGATCAGATTTTTAACAAAAAGAGTTTAACGACATCAATTTTTAAACTTTTAAGAGCGTAGGAGAGGAGCAGTAAAAAAAATGAAGTTAGATATCAGCGAGCATGATTTTGGAGCTCTAATGCAATTGTATAGTTCTGAATAATTTTTAGTACTATTTACATTTGGAAATTATCCGTGTCGTTACAAATGTAAATAATAACCATTATTACAAATGTAATCAAAGTAAATCACATCATTTTAAGTTATTTAATTCACATAATTAAACATCTTTTTAATAACACTAAATACTAAACTTATAAATATCATAATAATCATATAATCAACAGATAATAGCTATTAATATAAAGTATAAATATAACTAATATTTTACAACTGTATTTAAAAGCTATGATAGCCTTTATTTTCTGCAATAATTAATACATATAGTATATATTATCAATATCTTACATGATTTATTTTAATAATAACTTTATACTAATCAATTAATTAAACTACCTCATTTACAGCGATTAGCCAATTAAGATAAAGTTTTAGAATATCGCACTAATTACAATTGTAAATAGCACATATATTACAAATGTAATTAATATTAATATTACATTTGTAACTCGAAAAAACGACTAAATAATGAAAGATAGAATTGCGAAATTTTTAAAGGCAGAGAACATTTCATCTTCAAAATTTGCTGATGAGATAGGAGTACAACGTTCAAGTATTTCTCATATAATAGCCGGAAGAAATAATCCGAGTTTAGAGTTAATTCAAAAAATGTTGAATCGTTTCGATAAAATAAATCCCGACTGGCTAATTTTAGGAAAAGGAGAAATGTATAGACCTGGAAAAGGAATTCCTAGTTTATTTGATCAAGGATTTGTAGAAACCCCTGTCGCTAATCAAATATTAAAACCTAAAGAGGTTGATGAGCCTTTAAAAATAGAACAAAAAGCTGAAAATAAAATAGATAACACTGTATTTTTACATGAGCCGGAAATATCAAATCCAGCAAAAAATAGAAAGATTAATAAAATGATTATACTATATAATGATGGCACATTTGAAAATTACTCTCCTTCAAATTAATTTCATTAAGTCATCTTGATGCTCTCGAAAAATGACAAGTATTGTAATGGTTCACACTTCGATTGTGACATGACTATTTTCGTCATCCTGAGGCACTCGAAGGATGACTATACTTAATATAAACTATAATAGCTTATCTTTCGCATTGTAAAAAACTCATTTGAGTTTTTTATTTATTAACACTTCACAGAGTATTTTTAAACCTAAATTCAGAATCTACATATTTCTTTTATCTTTGCTCTCGATCATTTTTAATCGAAAATTAATTTAATGAAGAAATATATTAAGGATTTACAAGTAGTTAATAAACAGATTCTTTCAGCAGAATATTATTTACTTGAATTATCCTCAAATCAACCATTACCAGAAGTTTTACCTGGACAATTTGCTGAAGTAGAAATCACAGGATCTGATGCTACCTTTTTACGTCGTCCACTTTCTGTGCACGATGTTGATTATGATAAAAACACTATCAGTTTTTTAGTTCAAATTGTTGGAAAAGGAACTAAACACCTTGCTAATATTGAAGTTGGTAAAATTTTAAATGTAATTTTTCCATTAGGAAAAGGTTTTGAACTAATTAAAAGTTCAGAAAACGCATTATTAATAGGCGGTGGATGTGGAATTGCACCATTACTTTATCTTGCAAGACACCTAAAAAAACAAGGAGTAAAAGTTTCTACTTTAATAGGTGTAAGAAGATCTTCGCAATTAATAGAACTTGACAATTATAAAAAATATGGTGATGTTTTAATTACTACCGAAGATGGTAGCGAAGGAACTAAAGGCTATGTAGTAAATCATCCAGTTTTTGAAAATTTAAAACAATATAAAAAGATTTATACTTGCGGTCCGGAAGTTATGATGAAAGCAATTGCAAAAAGAGCTAATGAATCAAGAGTTGATTGCGAAGTCAGTCTTGAAAACATGATGGCTTGCGGAATTGGTGCTTGTTTATGCTGTGTTACTGAAACAACCGAAGGAAATAAATGTGTTTGTACCGAAGGACCCGTATTTAATATACATAATTTAAAATGGCAGATTTAAAAGTAAATATTGGCAGACTGGAACTTAAGAATCCTGTTTTAACTGCATCCGGAACATTTGGCTATGGCGAAGAATTTGCTGATTTTATCGACCTAAATCGTTTGGGTGGAATTATAGTAAAAGGTACAACACTTCATCATCGCGAAGGAAATGCTTATCCAAGAATGGCCGAAACTCCCTCAGGGATGCTCAATGCTGTTGGATTACAGAATAAAGGTGTTGATTATTTTATAGAACATATTTACCCAAGAATTAAACATTACGATTCAGCAATTATAGTGAATGTGTCAGGTTCCATTGTTGAGGATTATGTTGCAACAGCAGAAAAATTAGCTTCACTTGATAAAATTCCTGCAATTGAATTAAATATCAGTTGTCCTAATGTTAAAGAAGGAGGAATGGCTTTCGGAACTTCTTGTCCAGGCGCAAAAAGTGTAATTTCTGCTGTTAGAAAAGTATATCCCGGATCGTTAATGGTAAAACTTTCGCCAAATGTTACGAATATTGCTGAAATTGCAAAAGTAGCCGAAGATGAAGGTGCTGATTCGGTTTCACTTATTAATACTTTGCTAGGTATGGCAGTAAATGCAGAAACCCGACGACCAGTATTATCTACTATTACTGGTGGCTTATCAGGACCAGCAATAAAACCAGTTGCACTAAGAATGGTATGGCAAGTGTACAATGCAATAAAAATTCCAATTATTGGATTAGGTGGAATTATGAATGCAACAGATGCAATTGAATTCTTTTTGGCAGGTGCTACAGCAATTCAAATTGGTACTGCAAATTTTATTGATCCTCAGGTTACTATAAAAGTAATTGAAGGAATTAATGAATATTTAGATCGTCATAATTTGAAATCAGTAAAAGAGCTTACTGGTGCATTGCAAGTTGTTAAATAAATCGTTATTGTATATAAAAATAAATTTATTTAGCTATATATAACATCTTTATAACATGAAAAATATTAAATTTATAAACATTTATTTATCCATTCTGTTCTTTACATTAGTTATTGTTTCAAGTTGTTCTAAAAAAGATAATCCAACTCCATCAGAGCAAACTACATATAGCATTGTTGGTGACTGGGTTATTGATACCATGGAAAGTAATATAACTCAATTATTAAACAATGGAACAACTGCTAAAGTTACTTTTAAAGTAAATGGCGATAGTATAATGCAAAAAGTTGATTCAATTAACACATTGCATGATACCTCAATTACTACTTTTGGTATTATAAAGGAAAATTATTACCGGTTTAATAATGAAAGTAAAATGGAATATTTTCTTCATTATGAATTGTCAAAAACCTGGCAAAATTTAAATCTTATTACTAATATTACTACATATGACAAAGTAGTATACACATATTATGAAAGATTAGCTGGAACTTGGTTATTTATTGGTAATGTAGAAAAAATATCATTAGTTTTTGAGAGAAATGAAATAACAAAAACAACAGTTAACACTCATTGGCAGGTTGATGAAAATGGAATTACACTGCCTGGAAATACATTTAATACAAGTATTAGTTCAAATGAAAATACATATGCAAATGGTGAATTTGCACAATTTTGGTTGTTAAAAGAAAATACAAACAATAAAATTATAATAGAACGTAATATTGATCATATTGTTCAATATTCCACTATTACTAATGGTATTTCAACAGGAAATGCTTATTCTGAAGAAGGAATGGAAACAATTGCATTAAAGCCAAGATTATAAAATTTGGCATTTAATGCCAAAAAGCCTACAATAACTGATATTTCTTAACTTTCTTATGTTAATAAGTTAACAAATGGACTTATTAACAGATAATTTTCTTGTATGTTACAGACATTCAGCTAATGACTTTACATTATTAACAATATGTTTTAGTTAACATGTAGAAAGTCAGTTATATAATTTAATCTTTTTAGTTTCCTTTGCGTAATAATAATTAAGGAAGCAATGTATCATAACAATTTAACCATAAAGCTATGAAAACAAATAATAGCGCTACGTTAAAGAAGTTTTCGAAAACCAGCTTTTTCATTTTAGCAATCATATTATTTAGTTTCCCACTTAATTCTTTTTGTCAGAAATCGCTAGTTTTTGAACAGAATATACCAATTGAAAATGGTAAAAAGAAAAAAGCCTTGAAAGATGTTTCCGAATGGGCAAACACACAAAACCTATTCAAATTAAAAACTGCTAATACCATTGATACTATAATAGGTGAAGGTTTTTTTGAATTTATAAATCCAGTTAAGTATGAAAGTTCACCAACATACTCAAGAATGTATAGTACTCAAACAAATGGAAGAATTGATTTCAAGGTATACATTGTTATTAAAGACAATGAAATGAACTTTTCAATTAGTAATTTTAAACATATTCCTTCTGCAAAAGGTGAGCGTATTGATTTTGGCGTTTTAAATTCACTTAATCAAGCTCCCGAAGCTTTAAAATCAGATTATGATGCAGTTTGGTGTGATAAAGTTTGGGAAACCATGAAAAAAATGGCCGCTGAAAATTCTCAAAGATTTTTTGATCAAATTCCTGCTAGTCTTGTTACATCAAGATAAAACTGACAATTCCTACATTTTTATCCGTAAATCTTAACTATTTTTGTACTTCAATTTTTATGATATAGAAGTAATTTTTATAATAAATAACTGTTTAATTTACCTATTTTCTAATGAAAAAATTATTGTTTTTTATTCTCCCTTTATGCATACTTATTATCCCAATAGGAGCATTTGCTGAAGGAAATTCAATACCTGCAATTGGAGGAATAAGGCTTGAATTTATTTTGTTTGCTTTAACATTAGTTGGGGTTGCATTATTACATAAACATACCTTTTGGGTTGCTATTTTTGGTTTATTGTCAATATTCTTTTTTAAATTAATTTTTGTTCCAGAATTTAATATAATTCATCATTTTATTGGAGAAAATTCATTGATAGAACAGCTAACTAACAAAGATTTAAGACAAGGCGAGTGGTCAACAATTATCAATTTATTAGGTTTGCTATTAGGATTTGCACTTTTAGCTAAAATATTTGAAGAATCAGAAGTTCCTCATATTATTCCAAAGTATTTGCCAAATGGCTGGAAAGGCGGATTTGTTCTTTTAGTTTTGGTCTTTGTTATATCATCATTTTTAGACAATATTGCTGCAGCTATGATTGGTGGTGCAATAGCTTTAGTAGTATTTAAAAATAAAGTACATATAGGATATATTGCTGCAATTGTAGCTGCCAGTAATGCAGGAGGTTCAGGAAGTGTAGTTGGTGATACAACAACTACAATGATGTGGATTGATGGAGTTAGTCCATTAAATGTAGTTCATGCTTATATTGCTGCCGGAGTTGCATTACTTATTGTTGCTTGGTTTGCTTCTCATCAACAGGATAAATATCAGACTATTGCTGCACATGCCAAAATTGATGCTAAGGTTGATTGGGGAAAATTAGCTATTGTTTTATTAATATTAATTGGTGCAATAGTTTCAAATTTCTTATATGATATGCCTGCATTAGGTGTATGGATTGCAATTATTATAGGAGCTTTTATTAGAAAAATGCCATGGAGTGAGATTCCCGATGCAATAAAAGGCACTGTGTTTTTATTATGTTTAGTAACTGCTGCTTCATTGATGCCAGTTAATGATCTACCTGCTGCATCTTGGTTATCTGCATTAATTTTAGGTTTTGTTTCTGCAGTATTTGATAATATACCATTAACTAAACTTTGCCTTGAGCAAGGTTGTTATGATTGGGGTATGTTAGCATATACTGTTGGTTTTGGTGGTTCAATGATTTGGTTTGGATCATCTGCCGGAGTTGCAATCACTAATAAATTTACAGAAGCCAGAAACGTTTTTAAATGGGTAACTAATGGCTGGCATGTGGCTGTTGCATATGTTGTTGGTTTTTTTGTGTTGTATTTAACAATGGGATGGGAACCTGCAGATAATAAGCAAATTAAAATAAACAGAGATTGTAATTGTGTTGAAAAAACTAAAGTTTCTCAAAAGCAATCTTTAATTGAAAATATTAATTTTACTACAATGGGTGAGGCTAGTAATAATTAAGTAAAAAATAATATGATAAAAAAACCGCTAAAAATCTTAGCGGTTTTTTTGTTTATAAAATTAAGGACAAAGATTATTTGCTTTTGCAATTGCTTCTTTACAGCCCAACTCTTTCGCCTTTTTTAAATCAATACAAGCTTCAGCAGTTTTATTCATCTCATATAATACGGCACCTCTGTAATAATAGGACAAACCGCTTTTAGTGAGCTTTACAGCTTTATTCAAATCATCTAATGCATCGTCATTTTTCTTTTTATCAAAATAATAGATACCGCGTTTCAAATATGCTTCACCACTTTCTGAATTCAATTCAATAGCTTTAGAAAAATCTTTAAGGGCAAGTGGGTCTTTTGTTTTTCCTTGTTTAGCATATGCTTCACCACGATTAAAATATGATTCGAAATTAGTTTTATCAAGAGTTATCACTTTTGAAAAATCTTTAACTGCATTTGCATATTGACCCAATTCGTTATAGATTAAGCCTCTTTTTGAGTATACTTCAGGTTTTTTGGTTTTATAGGTATTAATTATAATCGAATAATCTGTCAATGCCTTATCGTTCATTTTCAATAAATTATATGCGCTAGCTCTCTGAAAATAAACTTCTTCATTAACGATTTTTAATTCAATAGCTTTATTTAAATCGGGGATAGCTTCTTTATATTTTTGCAGATTGATATTGCATTGTGCTCTTTTATAATAAGACATCCCATTGTTTGGGTTAATTGTTATTGCAGTTGTATAATCTTTAATTGCTTCATTAATTTTATTGCTTTCCTGGTAAATGTTTCCTCTTTGAATATAACAATTCTCATTATTCGTTTTGAGTTCAATCGCCTTAGATAAATCTATTAATGCCAGATCATTATTTTTTTCCTGAACATATAAAGTTGCTCGCTTTTCGTATGCTAAAATATATGATGGCTTAAGTTTTATTATTTGTTCGTAATCTGCTAATGCTTCTTTTGTTTTATTGGTTTTATAATAAATATCAGCTCTATCAAGAAAAGACTGAAGAAAATCTTTTTTAGCAGTGATTGAAGCTGTAAGATCTTTAATAGCCAAATCAATTTTGTTTTGAGCTGCATAACACATAGCTCTGTCGTGAAGTGCATTAAAATAGTAACTGTCCTTTTGTATCACAAATGAAAAATCTTTTATAGCTTCTTCATATAATTTCTTTTTCATTTTTTCTACACCACCATCATAAACATCATTTATGGATTGTGAAAAAGCCCCGCTCCACATTAAAAACAAGTGGAGTAGGGCTATTGTAAATTTAATTTTCATAAACTATTTTCCTGCTGGAATATTTTTCAAAATCTCTAATAACAAATCCCAGAATTTTTGAACTGTTCCAATATGCAATCTCTCGCTTGGGCTATGCACACCACGTAATGTTGGTCCGAATGAAATCATATCAAGTTGAGGATATTTCTCTAAAAATAATCCACATTCCAAACCTGCATGTATTGCTCTAACAATTGGATATTTTCCAAAAAGTTTATTGTATGATGTTTTACTAATATTAAGAATTTTGCTGTTTGTATTTGGTTTCCAGCCTGGATATCCGTTTGAATTTTTAACATTAAATCCAGCTAATAAAAATACACTAGATACCATGCTTACAATGTCAATTTTTGCTGATTCTATAGAGCTTCTTTGACTAGTAGTTACTTCAATTTTGTTTTTTGAAATAAATTTTATTGAAGCAAGATTTGTAGAAGTTTCAACTAGGCCAGGCATTTCCTGACTCCATGCAATAACACCATGAGGACAAGCATAAAGAGCATTTAATAATTTAAACTGAGATTTTCGATCAATAACATATTGAGGTTTTTCACAAAGTTCAATTGTTAAAGCCATGTTTGGTTCGGTAATGGCATATTCATTTTTAATTGCTGCAGAGAATATATCAAAATCTCCTATTATTTTTTTTGGCAATTCGCTTGTAACAAGGAATACTGAAGAAGCTTCGCGAGCAATAGCATTTCTTAAATTGCCACCATCAAAGGAGGAGAGACGTATACCATAACTTTCATTGATTTGCCATAAAAATCTTGTTACTATTTTTACTGAATTAGCATATCCTTTATGAATATCATCGCCAGAATGCCCACCAGTTAATCCGCTTACAGACATTTTAAGCGCAACTTGTTTTCCAGGTGTTTTTTTATTTTCGAATTTTAAAGTAGCAACAGAATCTCGTCCTCCAGCACATCCTATAAATAATTCACCCTCATCTTCAGAATCAAGATTAAGTAGAGTTTTTCCAGTAAAAAAACCAGGTTTTAAAGCAAATGCACCTGTTAATCCTGTTTCTTCATCAGAAGTAAATAAGCATTCAATCTTTCCATGCTTTATTGTTTTTGAAGCTAATAAAGCTAATTGAGCTGCAATACCAATTCCATCATCGGCACCTAAAGTTGTTCCTTTAGCGGTAATCCATTCTCCCTCTATTACTGCATTAATTGGATCTTTATCAAAATCATGTTTGCTATTACTGTTTTTTTCGCAAACCATATCCATATGACTCTGCAAAACAACAGTTTGTTTTTTCTCATATCCTTTAGTTGCTAATTTCGTAATTAACACGTTACCTGCGCTATCTTTTTTTGCAGCCAGCTTATGCTTTTTAGCAAAATCAATTAAAAACAATACTATTTTTTCTTCCTTTTTTGAAGGACGAGGTATTTTTAAAATATCATTAAACTGTGTAAAAACTTCAACAGGCTTTAATTGATTAATGGTTTTCATAATTTTAGTATTAGTTTTTGGTAAAAATAATAGAAAAATCTACTATTAAAAAATAACAATACTCAAATAAAAATATGTTATTCAATATACTAATAAACAATTGTTAAGTATAAAAACAGGATTTTAACTTTAGGCATTTTAAGTACTTAAGTGCACTTGTAACTTTTTTATTCTCCCATATCTATTTCACCACCGCCACCATTCATATCCTGATTTTTGCGATCTTTTTGTTTTACTCCTTCATTAATTCTGTATGTTAATGTGAAGTACGCAACACGACTCTCACGTTTAAATTCCATAGTTCCCTTTAAACTCGGATCATCAGTTACAATTCTAAAACTCATAGTATTAAAAATATCACTAACTCTTAAAGACAATGAAATTTTCTTGTTTTTAAAATCTTTTCTTAAACCTCCATCAACAGTATAAAATTCTTTTCTTATAGCTTGTGCCTGTACTGAAGGGCCTTCAAACATGCAGTTTAATTGAACTGAAAAATTCTTTGGAAGATAAATCGAAGCATTTAATTTTCCATTATAACTAAAAATCGAATTTGTTAAATCTGTATCTAAATTACTTCCATCTAATGTAGTTTTAAACCATGAAAAATCTCCAGTTAATCTTAAAAACTTAAATGGTGATGTTGAAACTATAAAATCAAATCCATAAGATGTTGCTTTTGCCACATTTATTGGCATTACAGTAATTACGCCTGTTGTATCAACTATTCTGTATCGGCTTACTACATTATCGGTTTGTTTATAGAAAAGTGAAGATGTTAATGAGAATTTTTTCCAGTCTTTAATATGTCCAAGCTCAAATGAATTTATATATTCTGGCTTTAAATAAGGATTTCCAGTGTGAATTGTTAATGGATCAGTTGCATCAATGAATGGATTCATTGAATGAATAGAGGGGCGATTTATTCTTCTGCTATAACTTATTTGTAATTTATTGTCTTTAGGTAAAGAATAACTTGTGTGAGCGCTTGGGAATAAGCTGAAATAATCATTTTTAAAATCTTTATTCATAGTTTTTTGCTCTCCAAACTGATATGTTTGTTCAGCTCTAAGCCCTGCCTGAAAACTAAATTTTTTCCATTCTTTTGAAAAAGTAGCATAAGCAGCAATTACCTGATCGGTATATTTAAAACGATTTGACAAATTAGTATCATTTACAAAAATATCAGATAAAGTATCTTTAACCTCAAAATGATAATCATCATCAGTAGATCTCATCATATATTTTACACCAGACCCAAATTTTGTTTTTTCATTAACTGGAGTAATATAATCTGATTGAAAAGTAATATTCGAAAATTGTCCTATAGTATTTGCACTTTGTTCTGGTGATTTATATATTGGTATATAATTATTCTGAATATAACCATTATCCTCATTTTCATTACTTTTAGAGTAAAATAAGTCTGCTGTAAGTTCTCTGTCCTTAAGTTCAAATTTTCTTTTATAACCTAACGACAGGTCTAAATTATTATTTGTTTCATCTGAAGTTTCATCTCTTGTGTAGTCTATAATTTTCGTGTTTGTATAATCATATATTTTATTTGTATTATAATCACCACCTGGATGTTCACCCATTCTATATGTTCCAGATAATGACAATGTATTCATTGGATTTAAACTATAATCTACTCCTGTTTTAAAAGTATGTGACCTATTATATGATTCATTGGTTGATTTTATATCATAAATTGATACAACAGTATCATTCATATAAAAAATTCTATCCTGATTTCTGTTTCCGTTTCTATCATTATTCTTATAATCGTAATTTGCATAAATATTAAACTTTCCAGTTCTTTTATTTAAATTTAATGATGCTCCATATTTTTCCCAAGTGCCATAATTTAAAGTTACCAAACCATTGGTGCCATCACGTTTTTCTTTTTTAGTTTTAATATTAATTATTCCTGCCATTCCTTCAGGATCATATTTCGCAGAAGGATTTGTAATTAATTCTATAGTTTCAATTGTATTTGCAGGTATTTGCTCAAGAATGGCAGCCTTATCTGATCCTGAAAGCATTGATGGCCTTCCATCAACAAGTATTGTTAAATTTGTACTTCCTCTTAAACTTACATTTCCATCCATATCTACCGAAACAGAAGGTGTATTTCTAAGTATATCTGTTGCCGAACCTCCTGCTGTAACAATGTTTTTATCAACATTAATTACTTTTTTATCTAATGAAAACTCGACTAATGGTTTCTCGCTACTAACTACAACTTCTCCAAGCTGAGTTGATGCAGGTTTTAATTTAATTGTACCAATATTTACTGAAGGTGTTTGAGGATTTACTTTTGCTGTTGTTACAAAACGACCATATCCAATAAAATCAATTTTCACTTTGTAAAATCCAGGCTTTAATTTATCTACAATAAAATAACCCTTTACATCTGAAATTGAACCTCCTGCAATAGAAGAGTCCTTAATTGAGTATACTGAAATATTTCCATATTCCATTGGCTTACCAGAAGCATTATCTATAAGCTTTCCAGATATTTCTCCACTAAATCCATCCATTTGAGGTCTTCCTTGTGAAAAGGAAATTTGAAAAGTTGAAATAACAATTACAGAAAATAATAGTATATTTTTAATCATAATATTTTTATTAACGTCCGTTTAGACTTTTTAAATACATTAATGTTTAATACAATAAGATTATTTTATAGTGCTTATTTACTATTACTTGCAAATGACAATGAAAAAAATATGATATAAAGTTATAGTTTTTTACCTTTGAAAAAGTTAATTAAATCAATTTGCAAGATTTTTTGATGACATATTTTTCTTCTATTTCAAAAAACTGGAAAGCTGCTTTTATTAAAAAATCTTTTAAAAACAGGTTGCTAATTACTTTCCCTATTTTAATTTTAATTCTTTTTTCAATTACACTTTTTCTAACTTTTAATGAAACGCATAAAGGTTTTATTATCAATGATCCGCTATTAAACATTATAACTCCAATTGATTTATCATTTTTTACTTTTGGGTTAACATATTTAAGTGTGATATTTGTTATATTATTATCTCTTAAAACACCAAAAATTGCTCTGCTTACACTAAATGCATATATGTTGTTATTAGTTTTCAGAATAATTACAATGTACATACTTCCGCTTGAGCCACCTACAGGAATTATTCCATTAAAAGATGTAATTCTTGAGAGTTCATTTTATTCGGGAAGAGCAAATTTAAAAGATTTGTTCTTTTCTGGACATACTGCAACTATCTTTTTATTTTTTCTGGTTTCTGAAAACAAATGGATTAAATTGATATTTATAGTTTTAACAATAACAATAGCATCGTGTTTATTGTTGCAACATGTACATTATACAATTGATGTGATTTTTGCACCTGTTTTTTCGTGGGTTTGTTATAAATTAGCACAAAAATTAAATAGATATTGAAATAATAATTATTTGCACTTTTTGTCATTCTGAGCATAGCGAAGAATCTATAATATATATGCTTTATTTTGTTCACCATGACATTCTAATAAATTTAAATTATGTTTACCAAAGAAGACTTAAATCAAATGAAACAAATGGGTATAAACCCACAAGTTGCCGAAAAGCAAATTGATTTTTTTAAAAATGGATTTCCATTTGTACAGCTCGATAGACCTGCTATTGATAAAGATGGAATAAAAATATTTTCTGAAAAAGAAACATCTGATTTAATTAAATCATATGATCAAAATACTGAAAAAGAAAATATAGTAAAATTTGTTCCTGCATCAGGTGCTGCAACCAGAATGTTTAAAGATTTATTCTCATTTATGGATGACTGGACTGGTTCAGTTGACATAGAAAATGATAATAAATTCAGTATGGTTTTAGAGTTTTTCGAAAATCTACCACAATTTGCATTTTATAACGAACTAAGCGAAGTTTTAAAAAACGAGTATAATCTTGATATTGAAGAAGAATTTAAACAAGATAATTACATTAGTATTATTTCGGCTTTATTGACTCAAAAAGGATTAAATTACAGTAATTTACCAAAAGCATTACTTAGTTTTCATACCTATAATGAAGAAACCAGAACTTCATTAGAAGAACATCTTGCAGAAGGAGCAATGTATTCAGTTTCGGCAAATAATAATGTAAAAATTCACTTTACTGTAACTCCAGAACATTTGTCAATATTTACAAATCTTGTTAGTAAAGTACAACCTAAGTTTGAAAAACTGTTTAATGTTATTTTTAACATTAGTTACTCTATTCAAAAATCATCAACTGATACTATTGCGGTTAAACTTGATAATGAACCTTTCCGTTCAAATGATAAGAAACTTTTATTCAGACCAGGTGGTCATGGAGCATTAATAGAAAATTTAAATGAAATTGATGCTTCAATAATTTTCATAAAAAATATTGATAACGTAGTTCCAGATCATTTTAAGAATGAAACTGTAATTTTTAAAAAGGCAATTGGTGGGCTTTTAATAAAAGTTAGAAACCAGATTTTCGATTTTTTAAAACGAATTAGTCAAGGTGAAAACTCTGAAAATTTCGTCAAAGAAATTTGTGATTTTTATAAAAAATATTTTTTTGTTGACATTCAAATTTCAGCCAATAAATCGAAAAATTTAGACGAAATAAAAACCATTTTAAACCGTCCAATAAGGATTTGTGGTATGGTTAAAAATCTAGGTGAACCAGGAGGGGGGCCATTTTGGGTTAACGATGCGAATAGCATGGCTTCATTACAAATAATAGAATCTTCTCAAATCGATTACACGAATGATAATCAATTAAGTATATTCAAAAAAGCTTCGCATTTTAATCCAGTTGATTTAGTTTGTTCTGTGAGAGATTTTGAAGGAAATAAGTTCAATTTAACAGACTTTATTGACCCAAATACTGGCTTTATTTCAAAGAAATCCAAGGATGGAATGGAATTAAAAGCTTTAGAATTACCTGGACTCTGGAATGGAGCAATGGCAGATTGGAATACCATTTTTGTAGAAGTTCCAATCCTTACATTTAACCCTGTAAAAACAGTAAATGATTTGTTAAGAAAAGAGCATCAACCAAAAATTGATTAATTATTAATTAGAGGTTCTCTATTATCATAATATATTGAAAACTTAGGATTAATTATATATTTTTTATCTGGTTCTTTATACGGCTCATAAATTTTGCCGTCGGTACTAGATTTAGCTGAATGTGTTGAGCCAATAATAACTTTTAGAAATCCTATAACAAACACTTTTTTTCCTTTAAAATTACTCAGTTGATTTTCTGAAATATCTGATAATGATATGCAGTATTCATTTATTTTATAAACTTGAGCAATATCAAAGTTACCCACTTGTACTTTTTTGCCATCAAAAATGCCAATTGTTGAAATTTCTTTTAATGAATCTTGCTTTAAATTTTGAGCAAAAGACAATTGTGTAAAAGAAAACAATATACAGAATAATATAAATTTAATACTAGATGAGTTATTCATTTCGTTTGAAAATTAATAATTTAAGGCATAGATATTATCAAAATATATACCAATAAATATTAATCAATTTCACGAATTAAGTTTATAAAAAAGTCTTTTATTGCAATAAAATTAATTGAGAATGATTTTCTTCGCCTGAAATAAACTTAATTAAATAAAGTCCTTTAGGTTGTGCAGACAAATCAAAATCAGATAATTTATTTTCAATTTTTTTCTGAATAATTAATTCGCCTATAGAATTGAAAATTTCAATTTTTCCATAATTTTCATAACAATTGATTACAAATTTTCCATTTGATGGATTTGGATATACAGAAAAACTAATGTTGACTTTGTTATCTTCAACAATTGTAGAAGATTCAGTTGTGAATGACCATATTGTTGACCATGGTGAATAACTAGTTCCATTTCCAGCTCTTACTTTCCAATAATAAGTTGTAACTGGCAACAATGTTCCAGTAA
>CAIQJL010000004.1 GCA_903872185.1 uncultured Bacteroidota bacterium
AAACTATAAAAATATAGATTTAAGATCTACAGAAAAAGATTCCATATTCAGAACACAAGTTGATGCCGAAGATGAATTTAGTTTAAACATTGCCAATAAAGACGAGAAGAGCAGCCTATTTAATCTTTTACATTTTTACTTCCCTGTAAAGGGAATGATTACAGACAAATTTCAATTAAAAACAAAGCACTTTGGAATTGATATAGTAACTAAGCCAGACGAGATGGTTCTTGCAACTCTTGATGGAACAGTAACTTTTTCGGGTTGGACTTTAGAAACCGGATACATGATTGAGATTCAGCACCCAAATGAACTTATTTCGGCATATAAACATTTATCGCATGTTTTTAAAACTGCAGGAGCAAAAGTAAAAGCTGGTGAAGTTATTGGGATTGTTGGAAATACCGGAGAATTAACAACTGGTGCACATCTACATTTTGAGTTATGGTATAAAGGAAATCCAATAAACCCTGAAGATTTTATTGTATTTTAAAAAGTTTAGTGATTATATTATCTGTGTGTCACAGATGTCTTTGTGGTCTGTGTGGTACATATCAAGGGAATGGGAGGCAAAATTTGTGGTCTGTGGGTCAGAGACTACGGAGGCAAGTTATGTTTTAAATGTGGTCTGTGAGCCACAGACCATGGAGATTAGTTACAAGCTTACGCTTGCGCCAAATTGTATTTTGAATATTTAAAATTATGTCGTATGTTTGCGACATAATTTTATTTAAATGACCTATTCGAAAAATCATGCTTTTAGTTCTGAATTGCAAGAAATTGCAACAATTTGCAAAGCATTATCTCATCCTGCAAGAATAGCCATACTTAAGCATCTTTCAACTTGTTCGAGTTGCATTTCTGGAGATATAACAAAAGAAATACCTTTAAGCCGATCAACAGTTTCTCAGCATTTACAGGAATTAAAAAAGGCAAATTTGATAGAAGGAGAAATAGACGGAGTAAAAATATGCTATTGTCTAAATTCCAAAATTATTAAAAAGCATTTCGGGTTATTAAATAAAATACTAATCGAAATATCTACAGAAAATAAATTCACTAAATGTTGTTAAATAAATAATTAAATCATGGAAGAAAACAAAGATCAAAAGGATTGTGGTTGTGGTACAGGCGAAAATAAAGAATGCTGTCCACCAAAAAGTTCAAAAAAACGCATGTGGACAACAATTATTTTTATTGTTGTTATATTAGCAGCAGGCTTATTAATTTCTTATAAAATGTTTTGTCCTCATGCATGCAAAGGCGATGCAACATGCCCAAAAGACAGTATTGCGTCATGTTGTGCAGGAAAAACAATGACAGACACAGCGGCAGTTCCTTCTTGTTGCGCAGGAAGAGCAATAAAAGACACAACAGCTGTTCCATCTTGTTGTGCTAAAAAATAAAAAATGAGCGAGTGGATTAACACTGCTTTAAGTTCAGGTGCTGGTTCTTTCTCAATGCTAACAGCAGTTTTTTTATTGGGAATAATCAGCACCTTTACATCTTGCTGTAATTATGCAATACTTGGTTCTATTACCGGGTATTCTGCAAATTATGCTGTAAATTCGAGCAAGAAAAGCCAGATCTTATTTAGTTTAGCATTTTTAATTGGCAGTGTTATCTCTCTGGCAATTATTGGAGCGCTTATGGGGTATATTGGATCAACAGTTGTAACAGCAGTAGGCATTTACTGGAAAATAGCTGTTGCAGTTTTATTAATTCTTTTTGGACTTTTATCTTTAGGATTAGTTCCTATAACAATTCCCCAAATAAATATTAAAAGTAAGAGACAAGGATTTATTCCAGGTATAATTCTAGGCGTTTTTACCGGTGGATTATCATTAGTTTGTAATGTGTGTTGCAATCCTATTCTACCTATTGTTTTGGGAGCATCATTTGTAAAAGCAAGTGTAGTTTGGGGAATATTAATTTTGATTGCATATGCCATAGGCTATAGCCTGCCTTTTACAGTGGCAATTGCAGGAATGCAAATGGGATTTGGAAAACTTTCAAACAAAATGAAAAATGCAAGCAAGATCATTACAACTATTGCTGGTATCATTATGATTTTATCAGGATTTTATTTAATTTACACTTTTTAAAAATGCATTTTGTTACAAGTTACATAAATCTTGAAACTAAAATTCCAGTAGTTTCAACAAAACTTGAAACAAGAGATTATTTTGGTGCAATAAAAGCCAGATGGTCAATAAACAGAAGCAATTACAAAATAACTCCTGGTTTATACGCAATAGGAAATCCTAACAAAAATTCTGAGGTTTTTGTAACATCAAATTATAAGCTAAGCTTTGATCATTTAAGAAAAAATCTGGTTGGATTAAATGCCTGGATACTGGTTTTAAACACTAATGGCATTAATGTATGGTGTGCTGCAGGTAAAGGAACATTTGGTACAACTGAACTTGTTTCAAAAATAAATGAATTCTCGTTAAATACTATCGTAGATCACAAAAGAATAATTGTTCCCCAGCTTGGCGCAGTTGGCATTTCAGCGCATGAAGTAAAAAAGGAAACTGGTTTTAACATAAAATACGGACCAGTAAATGCATCTGATATAAAAGACTTTTTAAACAAGAATTATAGATCTGATATTAAAATCAGAACAGTTAATTTCAGATTTAAAGACAGGCTTATTCTAACTCCAGTTGAAATTGTTGCTCATTTTAAATATTTGACATTACTTTTCTCTGCCTTTTTTATTTTAAGTTGTTTAAGTAGAGATGGATTTTCTGTTGATAAAGGTTGGGATTATCTTCATATTATTATATTAAATCTTGGTGGATCGTATATCTGCGGAACAGTGCTTACACCAATATTTTTACCATATATTCCATTCAGAAACTTTTCATTTAAAGGATTAATTATTGGTTTTATTTTTTCTTCAATAATTACATTTTTTAACATTAATGGCAACAATATACCTGAATTAATTTCGTGGCTATTCATAAATCTTGCTATTGCTTCTTTTACGGCAATGAATTTTACCGGTGCATCAACATATACCTCGCTTTCGGGAGTAAAAAAAGAAATGAGAATTGCATTACCAATTCAAATTGGACTATTTGTTATAGGATTAATTACATGGATAATTCTTAGATTTATTTAATAACATGACATTAACTTATTTAAAAAACGTTACTACACTTGAACTTGATACAGAAATATGTACTGGTTGCTCAATGTGTTTTATAGTTTGTCCACATAATGTGTTCGAAATAAAAAACAAAAAATCGATAATTATAAATAAAGACTTTTGCATGGAGTGTGGTGCCTGCCAAAAAAACTGTCCAGATAATGCCATTAAAGTTCAAACAGGGGTTGGTTGTGCTGCAGGTATAATTATTGGTTTTATAAATGGTACTGAACCTGATTGTAGTTGTGGGGAAGGTTCGACCTGTTGCTAACCTGTAAAACTAACACATCTGAATTATTTACATATCTCTGTTTATAACTATATTTTCCACAATAAACTATTTGCCTTACCTTTACATTAATTTTTTACTTTTTAAACCAAAAAGATTATTATGAAAAAATTTCTTTACTCATTTTTTGCAGTATTGATATCAATTTCTGCATTTTCTCAAATTCCAAATCCAAGTTTTGAAAACTGGAATTCTACAACATTAACAACCCCTTCGGGTTGGCAAATTGCTGGTAAAGCGAGTCAATACACCCCTGCTGTAAATGGCAGTTATGCAGTAAAACTTGAAAGAAATATTCTAAACCCACAGGAACCTGGAGCAGTAATATATGGCCAGCCAGATAATAATACAGTTCATGGTGGAATTCCATTTGCTTCAAGAGTTGATTCTATCGTTGGCTTTTTTAACTGGGATGTGGTTTTGGGTGATTCTGCATGGATATTAGTAGTTTTTAAATATCAAGGAAGTCCAATAAGTATGGACATTTTTGCGTTAACAGGTACGAGTGCTGCGGGATATACAAGAAAGGCATTTAAAATTAACTTACCACCATTAGTAATCCCAGATTCACTTGTAATTGGCGTTACTTCAACCAACCCTAATGGAAGTTTTCAAGGAAGTTATGTGATTGCAGATAGTTTACATTTTACTGGCACAACCCTAACTATTCCAAATGGAAATTTTGAATCATGGGTATCTATTACAGACGAGGAACCTGCTTTATGGAATTCAACCAATAACTCAATGCTTTCAAATCCAATTTTACCTGTAACAAAAACAACCGATAGTTATTCCGGCACTTATGCTATAAGGTTAGAGAACCTCTTTTTTCAAGGACAATATACCAAAACTTATATTATGTGTGGAAAACAAGGAAACAATGGTCCATTACCAGGTTTTCCTGTAACTATGAGAGACTCCACTTTAAATGGCTGGTATAAATATTTACCACAGAGTAATGATTCACTAACAATTGGGGTTCTAATGTATCAGTCAGGCGTTCAGGTAGGTTGGGGCTTTTTACAATCCGGAATTCAAAAAACAAATTACACATATTTTTCAGTTCCTATATATTATGATGGTGCTTTAGTTGGTAATCCTGACAGTGCTGTTGTTCTTGCAACTCCATTTAGCACTAACACTAACATAGCACACGGAAATTCTATTTTGTATTTAGATAATCTTAGTTTTGATTATGTATTAAACGCTCCTGAGAGTATTTACACAAAAAACAATTTGGAATTAAACACTTATCCTAATCCGGTTTTTGAAGCATTAAAAATCAGTTATAATTTACCCGAAGGCGGTATTGTTTCAATTAAACTATACGATGTTACAGGACGAGAAGTAATGAATATTTATAATGGCAATCAAGCTGAAGGGAAATACTCTTTGATATACGATGCTGTTGGGTTATCAAACGGAATATATAGCTTAGTAATACAAACTAAAAATTTCAAACAAACTTCAAAAGTTGTAGTTCAAAAATAAATTTAAAAAGCATAAAAAAAGCACGAGTTTAAACTCGTGCTTTTTTTATTTATATATGTTTATACGTTAAATCGGATATTTAAAATATCGCCATCTTCAACGATATAATTTTTTCCTTCAACAAATAACTTTCCTTTTTCTTTACACGCATGCTCAGTTTTAAGAGTGGTATAATCAATATATTTCATTACTTCAGCACGAATAAAACCACGCTCTAAATCGCTATGAATTACACCAGCAGCATTAGGAGCTGTCATACCTTTACGAATTGTCCACGCACGAATTTCTTTTACCCCTACTGTAAAAAAAGTAAGTAAATTTAATGATTCATACGCTGCACGAACTAATTTATTAACTCCAGGCTCTAATAATCCAGCATCTTCTAGAAACATTTTACGATCATCATCACTTTCCAATTCAGCAATTTCAGATTCTAATTTACCGGCAATTATTAAAACTTCAGCATTTTGTTCGGAAAGATATTCGGTCATCGCTTTTGAAAAAGCATTTCCGTTTACAGCGGAAGCAGAATCAACATTAGCAACATAAATTACTTTTTTAGCAGATAAAAGATAAACATCATCAGCCTGGCGTTTATCATGTTCGGGCAATTCAATAGTTCTTGCTGGCTTAAATGACTCTAGATGTTCTTTATAAATTTGCATAACCTCAATTCCACGTTTTGCATCTTTATCTCCTGCTTTTAAATTTTTCTCCAGACGACCTATCTTTTTTTCTACTGATTCTAAATCGCGTGCCTGAAGCTCTAGTTCAATATTTTCAATATCCCGTACCGGATTTACAGTAATATCTGGGTGTGGAATTGTAGGATCGTCAAAACAACGAACAACGTGTAAAATAGCATCGGTATTTCTAATTTCAGCTAATAATCTATTACCAGAACTCTCGTTATTTCCAGCACCACGAACTAAACCTGGAATATCAACAATTGCAACTGTTGCATGTACGATTTTTTCAGAATGTTCTAATTTATCAAGCTCATATAATCTATTATCCGGAACCTGAATAACACCAACATTTGGTTTATTTGAAAAAGATTCGGTTGAAGCTTTATTATTTGAGATACAGTTAAAAATTGAAGTTTTACCTGAGCCAGTTATACCAATAATTCCACATTGTAAAGCCATAAATACTTTTTTTAATTTAAATGCAAATTTAGAAAAAGAGAATGGAAAAAAGACTATTCTGAAAAATTCAATTTCAAAACTTTACATCTTTAATCTAAAATCCTAAAATATTTACTGCTGTCTACCTTCAATACTGCAAAGCAAAATACCTGCAGAAAGAATTAATCGCCTGTCAATTGACGGTTTAGTTTGTGTAATAGACAAAGTATATTTTAATACAAAAGGATTAAACTGTTGCTGAATTTTAGCAACCTCAGTTCTATTATTATCTGTAATTATATAATTTTGAGGTACTAATTTAATAAAACGACTAAGTATAGCGCCACCCAAGCTTGTTTCTTTAAGTTTGCCTATTTCTATTCCTTCTGGCGATAAATAGAGCCACTCGTCACTTAAAATAGATTTAAATCCTTTTCGCTTTAACGAACCAACATGCTCTCCGGTTTGTGTGTCATTTACATTATATGTAGCTGAAAAATCTAGAATTTGAGGAGTTTTAATGTTTATTAATTCCTCATTTTTACTTTGATCAGAATAAATTCTAAAATCTTCTTTAAGCTTGAAAGCTTTTTGTTCAGAATAAAGCAACAAATTCATTTCTGTATCAAAAACTTTAAAAGTGCCACCAAAAAGTTTAAACACTTTTTTTCTAAAAATGTAAGTCGAATGATTAAATGCCTGATTCATTGCTTTGAATTTAAAATTAAGAAACTATATAAATTCCTTTAATCTTGTAAAAATAGTTAATTAATTTAAATGACTAAAAAGATTCTTTATCTTTGATTTTTTATAAGTTAGAATAATGATTAAAGGAATTCTATATCGTTTATCGCCAGCAGCGAAATTTGCAGTTTCGCTATTAATTATTATTACCTGCTTTTTTTTGTTATATTTTATTGGACTGGTTATTTCAATGACTTTATTTGATTGGAACATTCTACAAAATACTAATTTATTATCAGACTTTTCAAACCCAAAAACAATTCAGATATTAAAGTTTCTTCAATTAATACAAAGCATTGGCATATTTTTACTACCCCCATTAATCATTGGATATTTGTGCTATCCTTCAATGTCAGAATTTCTTCGATTAAAACGTAAGCCATCATTTGAAATATTTCTATTTACATTGTTAGCTGGTATATTTTTTCTTCCTTTCTCAAATTGGTTAGCTTACATTAATTCTTTTCTAGATTTACCTGCATCAATGAACTGGATAGAGCAGTGGATGCGAAATTCAGAAGAATCAGCAGGAAAACTCACAGAAGCATTTTTAAATGTTAGCGATACAACTGGGTTATTATATAATGTTTTACTGATTGCGATTTTACCTTCTATTGGAGAAGAGCTTCTATTTAGGGGACTATTGCAAAGAATTTTTACTCAGTGGTCAAAAAGTTCACATTGGGGAATATGGATTTCTGCATTTCTTTTTTCTGCAATCCATTTACAATTTTTTGGATTTCTACCTCGTTTCTTTCTAGGTGTATTCTTTGGCTATTTATTAGAAGTTACCGGAAGTCTTTGGGTCCCCATTCTTGCACATTTTATAAATAATTTCACAGGTGTATTATTATCATTTTTTATTACAAATCATACAATTTCTGAGAAATCTAACGATTTTGGAATGACCTCCAGTACCTGGATTTATGGTATACTAGGAGGAGTATTTGGGTGCCTGATGCTTTGGCTAATAATGAAGAAAGAAAAGAGAATCACAACTTAATGTTTTGGTCTGTGTGTCACAGATCAAGGAATTTAGTCACAAACCAAGGTATTAAGAATTTAATCCAGTTTCAATACAGCTAAAAATGCTGATTGTGGAACCTCAACAGTACCAATCTGACGCATTCTCTTTTTACCTTTTTTCTGTTTTTCTAACAACTTACGCTTACGGGAAATATCACCACCATAACATTTAGCAGTCACATCCTTTCTCATCGCACTTATTGTTTCACGAGCAATAATTTTTGATCCGATTGCAGCCTGTATGGCAACTTCGTACTGCTGCCTAGGAATTAATTCTTTTAACTTTTCGCACATACGACGACCAAAAGGATATGCATTATCAAAATGAATTAAAGTTGAAAGCGCATCTACTTGTTCGCTATTTAGAAGTATATCAAGTTTTACAAGTTTTGCCTGCTTATACACTGTTGGATGATAATCAAAAGAAGCATATCCCTTAGAAATACTTTTTAGTTTATCATAAAAATCAAAAACTATTTCGGCAAGAGGCATTTCAAAATTAATTTCAACTCTATCAGTTGTTAAATAAGTCTGACTTTGTAATACACCACGCTTATCGATGCATAAATTCATAATTGCACCAACATATTCTGTTTTTGTAATAACCTGAGCTTTAATATATGGCTCTTCAATATAATCAATTAAAGTGGGAGCTGGTAAACCTGATGGGTTATGAACATCTAGTTTTTCGCCTTTGGTAGTTACAACTTTATATGATACGTTAGGAACTGTTGTTATAACATCCATATCGAATTCCCTATCAAGTCGTTCCTGGATAATCTCCATATGTAATAACCCAAGAAAACCACCTCTAAAACCAAAACCTAAAGCGGCAGAAGATTCTGGAATAAATGTAAGCGAAGCATCATTTAACTGCAGTTTTTCGAGCGAAGCACGTAATTCTTCATAATCATCAGCATCCACAGGATAAATTCCTGCAAAAACCATTGATTTTACATTCTCAAAACCAGCAACAGCACTATCGCAAGGGTTTTCTACATGAGTAATAGTGTCTCCTACTTTTACCTCCTTTGCGCTTTTAATGCCTGAAATAATATATCCCACATCACCAGCGCGAACAGTATCTCGTGGACTAAGTTTAAGTTTTAATACTCCTATTTCATCAGCATGATAATCATGTGTAGTATTTACAAATTTAACATGCTCCCCCTTTTTAAGGGTTCCGTTTAATATTCTATAATAAGCTATAATACCTCTGAAAGAATTAAAAACGGAATCAAAAATAAGTGCTTGTAATGGACCATCGGGATCGCCTTTTGGAGCAGGCACTCGCTCAATTATTGCATCTAAAACATCTTGAATTCCTGTTCCAGTACGGGCACTTACTTCAATTATATCTTCGCGCTTGCAACCAATTAAATCAATAATCTGATCTTTAACTTCTTCTGGCATAGCAGAAGCCATATCCATTTTATTTAAAACAGGAATTACGGTAAGATTATGATCAATTGCTTGATACATATTTGATATTGTCTGTGCCTGTATACCTTGTGTTGCATCAACTACCAATAAAGCACCTTCGCATGATGCAATTGCCCGCGATACCTCATAACTAAAATCAACATGACCGGGAGTATCAATCAGATTTAATATATATTTTTGGCCATTTACCTTATAATCCATTTGAATTGCGTGACTTTTTATAGTTATTCCACGTTCACGCTCAATATCCATATCATCGAGTACCTGAGCTTGTAAATCCTTACCAGTAACTGTTCCTGTTATTTCAAGCAAACGATCGGCAAGTGTGCTTTTTCCATGATCAATGTGAGCTATAATGCAAAAATTACGAATGTGTTCCATGTAAATTTTAAATACTTTTAAGATTGCAAAGATAATGTTTTAGAGAGAAGAAAAAACTAGAGTAAATATAAATCTGTAAATTACTTATTAGCAACACAAATAGTTTATAAATTTGTTTATATAAATATTGTGCATAATGTTTACTGTTTGTTTTAAAAAAATATCTTTTGTAGGTTTGAAGAAAAATTCATGTCAACAGAACACGGGTCGTTAAGAGCAATATTTTTTGCACTAGGTGGAAATTTTATTATTGCAGTTATAAAATTTATTGTTGCTTCAATAACAGCTAGTACTGCGATGTTTGCAGAAGCAATTCACTCTTTTGCCGATTGCTCAAACCAAATATTTTTGTTAATCGGCAACAAGCGTTCCGCAAAAAAACCAACTGAGCAGCACCCTTTTGGTTTTGGAAAAGAAGAGTATTTCTGGGGTTTTATGGTTGCTATATTATTATTTTTTGTTGGAGCAATTTTTTCAGTTTACGAAGGAGTTCACAAATTATTTAATCCAACCGAAATTAATAGTGTTTACTGGTCGTTTGGAGTTTTAATTATTGCAATTATTATTGAAGCAAAATCATTTCAGGTTGCATATACCGAATTCAATAAAATATTTAAAGGAGTAAGATTTATTACAGCACTAAAAGAATCAACCGACACTAATTTATTTGTGATTTTAATGGAAGATCTTGCAGCATTATTAGGATTAATTTTTGTTTTAACCTCTACTTTGCTAGCATGGCTTGTTAATCCAATATTTGATGCTATTGGAAGTATTTTTGTTGGTTTGCTTTTAGCCACAGTTTCAGTTTTTTTAAGTAACGAACTAAGAAAATTAATTATTGGCGAAAATATTCCACGAGAACTTAGACATAAGTTTAAAGTTAAAGTTGCAGAAAATAAAATAATAAAACATGTAAATAGCATTAATGCTATGATAATGGGAAGAGGCAAATTTCTTTTAATTGTCTCTGTTGACATTGAGGAAGAAGCTATTGGCCACGAAATTGAAGACCAATTAAATGAAATTCGAAAAGATTTATTAGCAATAAGTTCAAATATACTTTCTGTATATATTGATGTTAGAGATTTAAACAGAAGTACACACTAGTTATTTAAGAATTTACTTTATTTTCTTTTAATTCTTTTTCAGTTCTTAAAAGCAAACTATCGAGGCTATCAGTGCTTTCTTCAAAAAGTGCAGTTCCAAAAGAAAAATTAATATAAAAGGGTTGTTGATTCTCGATATTTTTAAACGTAATACTTTTACATTTTTCTTGAATTATTCTGATTTTTTCAGTCGCATTTTTCAAGTTGTCATTTACAATTATTAAAAACTCATCTCCAAATTTATATCTTGCAATAAAAGAATTAGCAGGTAATTGCTGCTTTAATAATTTTACAAATTCCATTAAAACACAATCTCCAAAAGCATAGCTTTTAAAATTATATTTTCTAAAATCATCAATATCTAAAATAGCAAGAGTAAATTCTTCCTTTCTTTTTATTTTTTTACTAATCACTTTCTTAAATCCACGGTAATTACTTATTGCAGTCATTTCGTCAATCTGAGATAATTGTATATATTGTTTTAGTTTAAAAACCAAAATAATTATAACAAATATCAGCAGACTAATTATAAATAAATACCAATTTAAATTAGCATTAAACATTTATTGTTTTTTAAGAATACACTATTAAATACAATGGTTGAGAATTATTTATTTCTTTTTCTTAAAGGGTATTCTTTCTTTTGTAAATAATCGTAACGTAAATTACGACCTTGTTGGTAACATAATGCCATAATAGAATCCTGCGATTCTTTTATTGTGCTATATTCGGCAAAATCTAAAGTTCTTATAATTGCCTCAAACACCCGAATAGCGCCAGAATGATCGGCAATAAGAATTCGTTTACCTAAATTTGCGTTTAATAAATCTACAAAAGTATAAGCTATTCTCCAATCTGCTTCAATTAAAGTTTCGCCTTCTGGATAATGATAAAAACGATTCTTAAACATTTTTGAAACTTTAGCCTTTACATCGGGAGTAACTTCTTTTCCACCACTATAAATTTTAAGAGCTTCTTCCATTATTTCATTTTTATAACGGAAAGTAAGTGCTCCATATTTTTGAGAATTTAATCCAAAAATTGCATTAAATGACATATTAGTATAACCTGCTTCCTGTAAAAAATAACGTGCAGTTTGTTCTGTGTTTTCTGATTCACTGCCATAAACTTGTACTGGTGAATCTTTTGACCATAACCATAGTGGATATCCACTTTTATCGAGAACATCAACAGCTACTTTAAAATCTTTTCCTAATTCTCTGGCTGTAACAATACCCTCTTCTTTTAGGAAATTACTTTTTGATCCAGATATTCTACGATTTTTATCCCATGTATCCCATAATCCTGAACCAACAAATTCAGGATTTTCACCACCCGACTCATGAATAGATTTTCCGTGACGAATCAACACAACGTGAGTCTGATTCATTGGCACATATGCCTGAGGAAACATAGGTAATGCTTTGTCGTTTGGCAACCAAACAATGCCTTCTTTCATGCTTAATCCACTTCCGTCAACCAGCATTCTTCCGGTTAAACGTCGTGATCCATCAGGATTCATAGCCATATCATCAGCCAAAATTGCCTTTGAACGATAACGAGTAAGAGTTGATCCAATTGGAGCAATATTTTGTGGACATAACACATCACTAAACTTACTAATGCTAAAAGTCTGTAATAACAACCTTCTAAAACTATCATTTTTAATTAACCCATTCCATGCCAGATAAAAAAGATTTTGGTCTGCATTAGGAATTTTATATTTAATAAACTCATGCTTGCTTTTAATGTAATTCTGAGGAGATAAATATTTCTCGGATGTATCTATGAAAAAGTAAATATCTTTACTTATTACCTTTAATTTATTGATAAAATCTTTGGTAATATCCGACTCATTTAATTTAAACTTCTCGCCATATACCAATCGTAAAAATGCGATATCTTGTCTTACACTTTCTTCAGTATGACAATTGTGAAATTCTGAATGTTCGCGAAGATGTCCTCTTTTATGGGATTTAGTTGATAAGTCAACCTCAATATTTTCATTTGTTAAATCTTCAATTTTTGTATTTTCTTTCATTTTTTTATTCTTTACAAAAAATAAATTATTAAAAAGGCAGCAAATATAACTAAATTATTAAGTTTGAAAGATGAGCATTATTTCTATCATTTAACAAACTTATTAAATTCGACACTGTTTCATGTATATTTTGTTAATCACTATTTTGGCTTAATATTAAACACCTCAAAAATCATTTTTTTGTTAAATAAGTTCAGATTATCTTTGCCATCGATATGTATATTAATTCATATCGCTAAATTATTAAACTTTAACTAAATTAAAAAATAAAAGACACTAAAATGCATTAATTTCGTAAAATGTTGAAAACATAAATGATACAAATAGAACGATTATGAATAACGCAGTATTTAATTTCGAAGATCCAAAAAACGAGCACGTTTTAAATTATACTAAAAACAGTTGCGAAAAAGATAATTTATTCAAAGAACTTAATAAACAAAGTAATGAGCAAATAGAAATACCTTTAATAATAGGTGGAAAAGAAGTAAGAACCGGAAAAATCGGAAAAGTTGTAATGCCACATAATCATAATCATGTACTTGCAACATATCACATGGCTACCGAAAAAGAAGTTAAGCTAGCAATAAAAGAATCGCTTAAGGCATTTAAGGAATGGTCTGATCTTTCATGGGTAGTTAGGGCATCTATTTTAATTAAAGCGGCAGACCTTATATCAATGCGACACAGGTATAAACTAAATGCAGCAACAATGCTTGGGCAAAGTAAAAGTGTTTATCAAGCTGAAATTGATTCCTCTTGTGAGACAATAGATTTTTTAAGATATAATGCTTTTTTTGCTTCGCAGATATATTCTGAGCAACCAAAATCTACTTTTAATCAATTAAATAGAATGGAATATCGTCCTTTAGAAGGATTTGTTTTAACAGTTAGTCCATTTAATTTTACGGCTATAGCTTCAAACTTAAATATGTCACCTGTTTTAATGGGAAATACAACAGTCTGGAAACCAGCAACAACATCCATTTTATCTAATTATTATTTAATGAAGATATATCAGGAAGCTGGCTTACCTGATGGTGTTGTTAATTTTCTTCCTGGAAGTGGCTCTTTAATTGGCAATTTGGCAATGCAAAATAAAGAGCTTGCTGGCATTCATTTTACAGGTTCAAATGCGACATTTAATTCATTATGGAGAAAAATTAGCGAAAACCTTGAAAATTATAAATCATACCCTCGTATTGTTGGCGAAACAGGAGGTAAAGATTTTGTTTTTGTTCATCCTTCGGCAAAACCATTGGAAGTTGCGGTAGGAATAATTAGAGGCGCATTTGAATATCAGGGGCAAAAATGTTCTGCGGCTTCACGTGCATATATTCCAAAATCATTATGGAAAGAAATAAAGGATTTACTTATTCAAATGGCATCTGAAATTAAAGTAGGAGATGTTTGTGATGTAACAAATTTTATGAATGCAGTTATTGATGAGGCTTCTTTTGATTCCATAATGTCTTATTTAAATGAAGCAAAAAAATCAAACGTTGCAAAAATAATTACAGGAGGCAATGGTAACAAGGAACACGGTTATTTTATAGAACCAACAATAATTGTAACAACGGATCCAAATTATAGAACAATGCACGAAGAGATTTTTGGCCCTGTTATGACAATTTTTGTATATGACGATGTTGATTTGGACAAAACTCTTGATTTGTGCGATCAAACCTCGCCATATGGATTAACGGGAGCAGTATTCTCTACAGACAGAGTTGCAGCTTCGAATATATGCGAGAAATTAAGATTTGCAGCAGGAAATTTTTATATAAACGATAAGCCAACAGGTGCAATGGTAGGTTATCAGCCCTTTGGTGGAGCTCGAGGTTCAGGAACAAATGATAAAGCTGGAGGTTATCTAAATTTATTGAGATGGACAAGTCCAAGAACAATTAAAGAAACTTTTGCTCCTGCTACAAATTTTAAATATCCTTTTATGGAGGAGTAAGAAGTACTTAAAGCGCCTAGAGTGCCTTAAGTAATTAAAGTTAAAAAAAGAAAACAAAAGCAGTAATAGAGAGATTTAGAATTAAGGAGATTAAAATCGCCATTGCAAGAGTTCTCGCCTGCAATGGCTTGTTGGAGATAACTCCAACAATGGCTAAAAAAGTGCCTAGAGTGCCTTAATTACTTAAAGTTAAAGAAATAAAAAATAAATAATATGAACTCAAAGAAAACAAAAACAGTATTAGATAAATTTGGAATTAAGGAAATTAATTCAGGTGTAACAACAGGCACAGTTTGGTTTGAAACAAAAGGTGATATTACAACATCTGAAACTCCCATTGACGGAAGTGTTATTGCAAAAATTCAAAATGCAACTCTTGAAGATTATGAAAAAGTAATACACACAGCCCAAGACGCCTTTAAAATCTGGAGAAGCATGCCTGCACCTAAAAGGGGCGAAATTGTTAGACAAATTGGGATGGCAATTCGCGAAGCAAAAGAGGATTTAGGATATCTTGTTTCTCTTGAGATGGGAAAAATTCTACAAGAAGGAATGGGCGAGGTTCAGGAGATGATTGACCTTTGCGATTTTGCAGTTGGACAATCAAGGCAATTATATGGATTTACAATGCGTTCAGAAAGAGCTGAACATCGTATGTTTGACCAATACCAACCATTAGGAATAGTTGGCCTTATTACTTCCTTTAATTTTCCCGTTGCGGTATGGGCCTGGAATGCGATGTTAGCAGCAATTGCTGGTGATGTTGTTATCTGGAAACCAAGTTCTAAAACTCCATTGAGTGCCATTGCAACTCAAAAAATTATAGAAAAAGTTTTATTCGATAACGATTTACCAGAAGGTATTTTCAACCTTGTTATAGCAAAATCGTCAGTTCTTGGAGATAATTTTGTTGCGGATAAACGAATTCCATTATTTTCCGTAACATCGTCCACAGCTGTTGGTAAAAAAGTAGGAGAAATTGTTGGACAAAGACTTGGCCGAACTATATTAGAATTAGGAGGAAATAATGCTGTTGTTGTTTCAGAACATGCAGATCTTGATATGGCAATTAGGTCTATTATATTTGGTGCGGTTGGCACATGCGGACAAAGATGTACTTCTACCCGAAGAATAATTGTTCAGGAAAATATTTATGAAGAAGTAAAAAACAAATTATTGTCAGCATATAAACAAATTAAAACAAAAATTGGAAGCCCCCTTGATGCAAATACTTTAGTAGGTCCTCTTATTGATAAAACAGCAGTAAAAGCATTTATGCACGCTGTTGAGCAGGTTCAAAAAGAAGGCGGTAAGCTTTTGCATGGCGGTTATGTTTTAGAAGGAGAAAACTATAAATCTGGAAGCTATGTTATGCCAGCATTTGCAGAAGCAGAAAACCATTATAACATAGTACAGGAAGAAACATTTGCCCCTATACTTTATATGATAAAATATAAAACTATTGAAGAAGCAATTGAGTTAAATAATGGCGTACCACAAGGTTTATCTTCCTCAATTTTTACATTAAATATGCGTGAAGCAGAAAAATTTCTTTCCGAATGCGGATCAGATTGTGGTATTGCAAATGTAAATTCAGGAACATCTGGTGCAGAAATTGGTGGTGCTTTTGGTGGCGAAAAAGAAACAGGTGGCGGTCGCGAGTCGGGTTCTGATTCATGGAAAATTTATATGAGAAGACAAACAAATACTGTTAATTATAGCAAAGAATTGCCTTTAGCTCAAGGTATAATGTTTGCATTTTAAGTTAATTTGTTTTAATTATAATTATTATATTTACAAAAAACTAATAATTAATTGAAAGTGCAAAATCTCATTAAAATATCGTGCAAAATAATACTTTCAATGCTTTTTATTGGCTGTTTATTTAAAATGCCTTATGGATATTTTCAATTAGTTAGATTAATTGGAATGTTTGGATTTATACTACTTGCATATTATGACAGCCAAAAGTCTAATAAGCTATTTATGATATTATGGATTTGTTCTGCAATTTTAATAAATCCATTATTTAAAATTGCACTTGGTAGAACAATTTGGAATACAATTGATGTTATTTGGGCAATAATTTTAATTACAACAATAATCATTGAAAGGGTATATTTGAAAAACACTAATAAAACTATAAAAGGTTAGGTCTATGCATAACATATTACAAATAATAAAGAAACATTGGTTACTAATCATTTTACTATTTATAATTATTGCGATGTCTATTATAATTGTTCTACAGCAAATTGAAATAAATAAAAATTCTGCAAATCATATAATTGAGTTACAATCATTACCTTCGCTAAATAATTTAGATACTCGTTTAAATTCTCGTTTAAATAATGAGATAGAAAATAACTTAAATTACAATTCTTCAGAAAACTTGGACTTAGAAAACAAATTAAGAGATTTGGAATATGAAATCACTAATCTTAAAAACAAATTAAGAGATTCGGAATACAAAGTAAGCGATTTAGAAGATGAGGTAAGTCATTTAAAAAACGAATTAGAAGAATGCCAAGATAAATTAAGAGATTGCCAATAAATTAACTGACTGGATTATGAAATTAAAATTAATTATATTTCTATTATTAGGCTCATTGTTATATTCTTGTAGTCCATCTGATGAAGATTATTTTAACAATGGTTATGAAAAATATTTAAAGGAATATTATTATTCAGCAATTGAGGATTTTGATAAAGCAATTAGTCAGAATGATAAAAATGCTACTTTTTACTTTTATCGAGGTAAATGCCATTATTTACTTGAAGATTATAAAAAATCTATAGAAGATTATTGTAAGGTGTTAGAAATTGATCCAAATTATCCAAACCTTTATATAAGTCTTGGGAATTCGAGATATTATAATGGGGAATACGAAGTAGCTTTATTTAATTACAATTCTGCTATAAATATTAATCAAAATGATACACTTGCATACAATTTACGAGGCAATACTAAACTGGAGCTTAATGACACTATTGGTGCAATAGAAGATTACAATAAAGCTATTGAGATAAATCCAAATTTTTATACACCATACTACAATAGAGGTAAACTAAAATATAATTTAAAAAATTATTTAGGTGCCATAGAGGACATTAATATATTTATTGAACTTAACCCTAAAAATATAATAGGCTATATTTTAAGAGGAAAAGTAAAAGATGAATTAAAAGATTATACGGGGGCAATTGCAGATTATAGTATTTCCATTGAATTAGACTCGCTAGATATTTCGTCTTATATTCATAGGGGAATTTCAAAATATCTTTTAAATGAAAAAGGTAGAGGTATCCTAGATTTTCAAAAGGTTTATGATATTGGATTTGAAAATGGTTATCAATCAAGAATCAATGAAGTAGAAACAGCCGAAGCAGCAGCAGCTAGCGAAAATTCAGATAACTATCCATACTAATACAAAATTTAATATCTTTTCTTTTGTATGTTGTAATGTATGTATATTAAAAAAGGTTTGTGAAATTAATCACAAACCTTTACTACTATTGGTCGGGGTGAGATGACTCGAACATCCGACCACTTGCACCCCATGCAAGTACGCTAGCCAACTGCGCTACACCCCGATAACTGCAAAAAAGAACTTTTATTCCTAATATTAATATAAAATAGACCCACAAATTGTCCCTCTTTTTTGAAGAGGGTAGGGAGATGAATAAAAAAATGGGGCTATTTTATAATTACAAATGGTATTATTAGGGATTGCAAAAGTAAATTAACGTTTAATTAACTGCAAATTTTTGTGAAATAAAAAAAAATAGCAATTTTACATGTATATTGTATTCCACAAAATTAAAGTGAAAAAGACTAAAAATTATTGCTTAAAAAAGATAATGTTATTTGCCAGATATATATTTCTATTAGTATTTGCCATTGTTTTTTTTACCATTGAAACATCTGCACAAAAATATACTATAAGTGGATACGTTCGCGAAAAACGAACAGGCGAAGATCTTGTTGGCGCAAATATTTATGTAAAAGAATTATCTAAAGGAACTGTTACTAATAGTTATGGATTTTTTTCACTTACCTTACCTAAAGGGGAATATCAATTAATAGTTTCATATTTAGGTTATCGTGATTTCTCTCAAAAAATAAAACTCGATAAGGATTTAAAAATTAATATTCAGCAGGAAGAAGCTGTAATAATAAGTAATGAAGTTGTTGTTACAGGTGAACGTACTAATAAAAACATTGAAAGTATTGAGATGTCCTCATTTAAACTTCCTATTGAAAAAATAAAATCCATTCCTGCATTTATGGGCGAAGTTGATATCTTAAAAACCATTCAACTAATGCCAGGGGTTTCTTCAGGCGGCGAAGGCAATGCAGGGTTTTATGTACGAGGTGGCGGACCAGATCAAAACTTAATTTTACTCGACGAAGCAATTGTTTACAACGCAAGTCATTTATTTGGTTTCTTTTCGGTTTTTAATGCAGATGCGGTTAAAGATGTAACATTGATTAAAGGCGGAATGCCCGCAAATTATGGAGGAAGGTTATCTTCAGTACTTGATGTTACGATGAAAGATGGCAACAATCAAAAATTGCAGATTGATGGTGGCATTGGAGTTATTTCTTCGCGATTAACTATTCAGGGACCCATTAAAAAAGACACCTGTTCATTTATTGTATCAGGAAGAAGAACATATGTTGATGTTTTGGTAAAACCCTTTTTAAAGAAAAATTTTCAAGGTACGGGTTATTATTTTTACGATTTAAACACAAAAATAAATTATCGTTTTTCTGATAAAGACAGACTTTTTTTAAGTGGATATTTTGGTCGTGATGTTTTTTCATACAAAAACAAAAAAGATGGATTTACAATGAGGTTCCCATGGGGTAACGCTACTACCTCGTTTAGATGGAACCATTTGTTTAACGATAAACTTTTTTTAAATACTACAGCAACATTCAGCGATTATAAATTTGAGTTTCAAGGTGAAATGGACGACTTTGAATTTAAACTTTTTAGTGGTGTTAGAGACTTTAGTTTGAAAACTGATTTTACATGGATTCCAGGAGTATTGCATAATGTTAAATTTGGAGCAAATTATATTTACCATATTTTCACTCCAAGCAGCGCAACTGCACGAATCGGAAACACTGATTTCAATACAGGTGCTACAATTAGATATTATGCAAATGATGCATCAATTTATATAACTGACGAATACGATTTAAGCGAATATATTAAACTTTCGGCAGGAGTAAGGGGAACAATGTTTCAACAGATTGGACCTTTTACACGTTACTTGCGTGATGAATTAGGCAGAAATCAGGATACTGCATATTACAAAAGAGGTGATGTTTTAGTAACATATAAACATGCAGAACCACGTGCTTCTATAAGATTTGTTGTAAATAAAACCTCATCTATTAAAGCTAGTTTTACTCAAAATTATCAATACATTCACCTTGCAAGTATGTCTTCGGCAACTTTACCAACTGATGTTTGGATGCCAAGCACACAATTGATAAAACCACAATTTGCAACTCAATACGCTATTGGATATTTTAAAAATTTTAAAAAAGATATGTTTGAAACCTCTGTTGAACTTTATTATAAAAAAATCGATAATCTGATTGATTATAAAGAAGGAGCAACATCTGATGATAATATGGCAAACAATCCTGATAATAATTTTACTTTTGGAAAAGGCTTATCATATGGTGCAGAATTTTTCTTTAAAAAACGTGTAGGTAAAGCTACAGGATGGGTTGGATATACACTTGCCAAAACAACAAGACAATTTGATGATGTTAATTTAGGAAAAGAATACCCTGCAAAATATGATCGCAGACATGATCTTTCGGTAACTTTTACATACGATTTAAATAAGCAATGGTCATTTGGTGCAGTATTTATATACGCCACTGGCGATGCCACAACTCTGCCCATTGCTAGATATATGATTGAAGGAAGAATTATAAATGAATATGGCGAAAGAAATTCTTATAGAATGGCAGCATATAACCGTGCAGATATTTCGGCAACATATAATTTCCCTAATAAAAACAAGAAATGGGAATCATCATTAAATTTTTCTGTGTATAATGTTTATAACAGAAAAAACCCATACATGATTTACTTTAATTCAGATGTTGATCTTCAAAATTATTCAATAAAAACAACAGCCAAACAAATATCACTATTTTCAATTTTACCTGCAATTACATTTAATTTTAAATTTTAACAATGAATAAAATATTAACTATAACATTATTTATAATAACCATTACAATGATTTCGTGTGAGAAGGAAATTACTATTGACCTTCCAACACCTGAATCAAAATTGGTTATCGAGGGCGCAATTGAAGAAGGACAAGTGCCATGGGTTTTTATTACAATGAACTCGCCCTACTTTTCGCCAGTAGATTCTACCGTACTTTTTAATATGATAATTAAAAACGCTAAAGTATCAGTAACTGATGGAATAACAACAGACTCTCTAATCCCAACTTGGGACCCATATACTTTTCCATATTATAAATATGTTGGCAGCACAATTATTGGACAAACCGGAAAAACATATTGGCTAAAAGTTGAAGTTGACGGAAAAATATATACTGCAAGCACTGGAATCTATCCAGCTGTATGCATTGACAGTTTAAAATTTAAACTTGATAGAAATCAGGATTCACTTGGTTTTGTATGGCTTTACCTTGTCGACCCGGATACCTTAGGGAATTACTATCGTATTTTTACAAAAGTAATTGGAAGAGACAGCATTTACCTTCGCCCATACCCATCTGTATCTGACGATAAATTCTTTAACGGTCAATTTTGTGAATACATGCTTGAGCGTGGCCGTAACCCACTTGAAGATAATCTGTATGCAAATAATGGTCTTGATTCGGCAGGTGTTTCACGTTTTTATTTCAGAAAAGGAGAAACAGTAGTTGTAAAACTTTGCACAATAGATGCGTTTCATTACGATTTCTGGTACTCGGTTGAGCAACAATTTATGACTGATGGAAATCCTTTTGCCTCTCCAATTTCTGCAAGAACTAACATAACTGGAGGTGCTTTAGGAGTTTGGGGTGGGTATGGAATTAATTTAGATACACTTCATATCCCAAATTAAGTTTGGAGAGGCTAAAATTAAAATAAATTATCTTTGTATTCTTTTAAAAAAGCAAACGGAAAATTACAAATATTTATATGAACGAACATTCATCTGAAAAAGTAAAATGCCTTATCATAGGAAGTGGACCTGCGGGTTATACTGCAGCAATTTACGCATCAAGAGCAAACTTAAAACCATTATTATTTGAAGGACTTCAGCCTGGAGGTCAATTAACTACAACAACTGAAGTTGAAAATTTTCCAGGTTACCCTCAAGGAGTTACTGGTCCAGAAATGATGGAAGATTTAAAAAAACAAGCAGAAAGATTTGGTGCAGATATTAGATTTGGAATTGCAACAAAAGTTGATTTTACCGGCCCAATCCACAAAGTATGGATTGACGAAGATAAATTAATTGAAGCCGATTCTGTAATTATTGCAACCGGAGCTACAGCCAAATATCTTGGTTTAGAATCAGAAGAAAAATTTAAAGGAACTGGCGTAAGTGCTTGCGCAACTTGCGATGGCTTCTTTTATCGCGGAAAAGATGTTGTAGTTGCTGGTGGTGGAGATACTGCTTGCGAAGAAGCAGTTTATCTTGCAGGGTTATGTAAAAAAGTATATTTAGTTGTTAGAAAAGATTACTTACGAGCCTCAAAAGCAATGCAGGAAAGAGTTTTTAAAACAACAAATATTGAAGTTTTATTTCAGCACACACCTAAAGAAATAGTTGGAGATATGTCTGGAGTTACTGGCGTACTTTTAACAAATAAAAACAATGAAGAAGTTCATGTCTCTATTCATGGTTTTTTTGTAGCAATTGGTCATCAGCCAAATAGCGATATTTTTAAACCTTGGATTAAAACAGATGAAGTGGGCTACATTGAAACGACACCAGGATCTTCAAAAACTAATATTCCTGGCATATTTGCTTGTGGCGATGTTCAGGATAAACATTACCGTCAAGCAATAACTGCTGCTGGCAGTGGATGTATGGCTGCAATTGATACAGAGAGATATCTTTCTGAAAGAATCTAGAAAATTTATCAATTAATTATTTTGACTAAACGTTTAGAAGTTTACACTAAATTCTAATCTATTATATCCATTTCTTCCTTACTTTTGTATTTCCATTTTTAAAATAAACCAAAATCAAATAAATCATGAGAAAATTATTGACTTTATTAATTGCTATTGTCTTCAGCAGTGTTACGTGGGGACAAACAATTTTTACACAGAATTTTGAAAGTGTATGGACATTACCTACAACTTTAACTCCTGCATGGAGTGGAACAACAACTCCTGCAGACAATGTATGGCATCAAAACGCATATACTACAGGGTGGGCTTCTACTACCGGAGCATATACTCCTACTGGTGCAAACGCCACAACTGCATCTGCAAGATTTCATACTTATGATGTAGCATCTGGTGGTACTGGTGATTTTATTACACCAACAATTGATTTTTCTGCTAATGTTGGCATTAAAATAGTTGATTTTTACTATATTAACACTACGGGAACAGATGTAGTAAACGTTTATCTTTCAACTGATAATGGAGTTACATGGGGAAGTACTCTTAAAACTGTTACAACTGCTGCTGCCTGGACAAAATACTCGGTTATTTTAGGTTCATCAGCATCTACTCAATGTAAAGTTAAATTTACTGCAACAAGTGATTGGGGAACTACTGACTTAGGAATTGATGAAGTTGTAGTTAGAATTGGAATTGCTGGTGATGCAGCACCAACTACATTTACCGCAACAGCAGTTACTCAAACTGGTATGACATTAGGCTGGACTGATAATTCAACAAATGAAACAAGCTTTAGAGCTTATAGATCAACTGATAATATTTCTTTTGTTTTAGCAGGTGCAGATGTTACTTCAACAACAACCGCAGGAATTGGAACTACATATTCTTTAGTTCAAACAGGACTTGTGCCAGGAGCAACTTATTACTATAGAATAGCATCAGTTGTTGAGTTAGAATCTGCTTACTTAACTGGAAGTCAGGCTACAAATGCTGCAGGAGTAATAACTTCAATTGCTTCAGGTAACTGGAGTGCACCAGCAACATGGTCTACTGGAATTGTTCCAACTGCAACAGATAATGTAATAATTGCTGATGGACATACAGTAAATATAGATATCACAACACCAACATGTTTAGACTTAACAGTTGGTCAAGGTGTTTCTGGAATTTTAACTTTTACAAGTGCTACAGCATCTACTTTAATAGTAAATGGAAGTATTACTGTAGCGGCTGGTGCTAATTTTAATGCAGGAACAACAGTAACAATTATACACAATATTTATTTAGGCGGAAATACTGCTAACTCACCATATTTTAGTAACCTTACAGTCAACGGATCATTTGATATGTGGGCTACCGCAACTACAGGTAGAGCAACTCTTACATTTTTTGGAAATCAAAACTCAGTAATTTCTGGTACTGGAACAACTTTGGATTTTAACAACACAAATATTATAAATAAAGGTACTGTTATAGCAACTTCAACAGTTACTCCTATTTTACTAGATTTACAAAGAGCATATACCGTACAGGGTGCATCAACTTTAGGTTTTCTTACTACACATACAGCTGGAACTTTAAAAATTAGCGGATCTTTTACACAAGCTAACCCTATTTATACCACAGCTAGTTATACCGTTCCTGCAACAGCTGGAATATGGTTAAACAATGCAAATTTTACAGTAACTGCATTAACTGGTTCTCCAACTGTTACTGGTCTTTTCAAAGTAACTTCAGGAATTTATAACATTGGTACTGCTGCCGGTAACTCAATGGGTAGTGGTACTGGAGGTGTATTTATAATTGAAGGTGGAGCAATTAACGTTTCCGGTAGATTTAATCTTACTTCAACAGGTGTTTACTACAATCAATCTGGCGGTACTTTGTCAGTTGTAACTGTTGCTAATACAACTGTTGCGTCTGCAGGATTTGGAATTACATCAGGTACAAGTTTTTTTGTAATGAGTGGAGGAACTATTGTTTTAGTTCAAAGAAATAGCGGAATACTTGGATTAACTACTAGAGATTATTATGTAGTAGCTACACCAACTATTACTGGTGGTACTTTACAAGTTGGAAGTGCAGCTACATTAACTAATTTCAACTTCAGATTATATGGTTATGCACCAAACGTAGTTATTGACAATACAACCAATAATAAGAAAGCTGAAGTTTATCAAACAACAGGTGTACTATACGTATTTGGAACATTAACTGTAAACACAGGAACTACTTTTGATTGTTTAGGCATGTCAGGATTCGCTTTAGGCAACGTAGTTAATAACGGAATTATTCAAGGTCTTGTTACTGGTAGTCGTTTTGATTTTTCTGGCACTGTTCCTCAAACATATACAGGAACCGGCACATTTGGAACTGCATTAGCTCCATTTATCGGAACCGGTGTAGGTATTGCCAACACAGCTAACGTAACACTAAGCTCACCTATTATTACTACCCGCGTAAATTTATTTGCTGGTACTTTTATTAACAGTAATCAAATTACTTTAGGTAATGGTGGTGCTTCAAGTGCTTTTGTTCAAAGAGGTGGAGGAGCTACAAATCCTGCTGGAACATTTGATGTTGCTCCAATTTTCGCCTATGGAACTGGTGGTATTGGAATTAGCTACTTTACTGCTTCTAATATGACTTCATCAGGTTTTGAAATTCCTGCTTCCCGAATTATTTCTAATGTAACAATTAATAATTCTTTTGGAGTTACTTTATTAGGTGGTGCTTTAAGTACAGCTGCAATGACAATGACACTTGGAAATATAACAACTACTGCTGCCAATCTTTTAACTGTAACCGGAACTGCAACAACAGCAATTACATATACTGCTGGTTATGTTAATGGTCCTTTAGCACGAATTCTTCCTGCTAGTTTAATTACAGGTTCAACCTATAATATGCCAGTTGGAAAAGGAACATATAATCCATTTGCCTTAGTTAATCCAACAACTAATGCTGGTGGAACTGTAACCGTTCAGGCAGAAGTTTTTGATGCTAACTGCGGTGGTACTTCTGGAATTTTAATGGGTGCATTAAATTCAAATAGATATTGGGCTGCCTCTTTAACAAGTGGAAACGCTAACTTTACAAATTCACTAATACAACTTAACGATTTACCTCTTGGTGCCGATGCAATTGCTGCTAGCGCAACAGTTGCTGGCGCATATGATATTGTTGGCGGAGTTACAATTACTGCTACTGCTTCATCCTTAACTTCTACAGCTCCAGCTGCAGCATCACTCCCAGGTTTCTTTGTAATGGGAAATAAAGCTGCTGCTACTCTAACAAATTTAGCAATTACTCCTTCTGGAAATCAGTGTACAAATGTTGCAAGAACAGTAACCGTTACAGCAACTCCTGGTGGGGGTGCAGTAACTAATGTTGTAATAAACTATAGTATTAATAGTGTTGCTCAAACAGCAATTACAATGACAAATATACCAGCAACAAATAATTGGACTGGTACAATTCCAACTGTTGTTCCTGTAAACGCAAACATTACCTGGAGCGTAACTGCTACTGATGCAAATCTTTTAACAAAAACCGCAATTGGTACACCATATACTGACGAACCAGCTTTAGGTGTAACTGCTGTAGCTACTGCTTCATTAACTTCGGTTTGTAGTGGAAGTCCTACCATATTAAATGTAGCTGTAGCTAAAACAGGTAATGTGGCTATAGGTACTGCATTAACTCTTACTAGTGCAACTGCTCAACCAACTGCATTTTGCAACAGATGGGCATCTTATCGTATGCAAACCGTTTACACTGCAGCAGAATTAAATGCTGCTGGTTTATTTGCTGGACCTATTTCTGCAATTGCTTACAATATAACAACTTTAGGCGATGCAGCTACCAACGCTAATTTTACTGTAAAAGTTGGAACTACAGCTTTATCAGCTTTTACTGATTTTATATCAAGTACTGGATTTACTACTGTATTTCCTGCTGCTACATATACCCATGCTGTTGGTGTAAATACAATTACATTTACAACACCTTATAATTGGGATGGTACTTCAAATTTAGTTATCGAAGTTAGCCATGATGGTGCTGATTTAACTAATAATTCAATTACTTATTATACTGCAACTGTTGGTAATACTGTAGCACATTCTTATAATGGCACTTTAGTAGGAACACCAAGTACAAATAGATTAAATATTGTATTTACAGGTAACACTGCTCCATCACCTTCTGCTTATTCTTGGTCTGATGGTTCAATTGTAGTTGGAACAACAAATCCATTAACAGTAAATCCAACTGCCAATAAAACTTACACTGCTACAGCAACTATTTCAGGTTGTCCAATAGTTTCAAATAATGTTGCTGTAACTGTAAACGCATTACCTGCAACACCTACTGCAAATAATTCATCACAGTGTGGTGCTGCAGTTCCAAACTGTTCAGTAACTTCAACATCAGGAGCTGGTAGTCCTACATTTAATTGGTATACAGCACCAACCGGAGGAACTCCAATAACAGGAAATACAGCAAATTATGGTGATGTGGCAATTACTGTTGCAACACATTTTTATGTTTCAGAATTTAATGGAACATGCGAAAGTCCACGCATTGACGTTTTTGCAAACGTTGGAGCTGCTCCTGCAATAACTATTACAGCTGACCAAACAGTTTGTAATAACTCTGTTGCATCAATGACAGTTACTTCTACATTATCTGATTTTAACTCATACCAATGGAGTCCTGTAACAGATTTATATACTGATGCTGCTTGCACAGTTCCTTATGTTGCATTAGCAAACGCAACTACAGTTTATTCTAAATCTGCAATTGGAGGTTCAGCTGTTTACACTTGCAATTCACTAAATACAACAACATTCTGTACAAACATTGCAACATCAACAGTAACAACATTACCAGCAACTAGCCAAGCTATTGCTGTAACTGGCAATAATTTTTGCATGAATGGATCTTCTGTTTTAACAGCTAGTCCAACTATAGGTTATGGTTCAGCTACTTTCCAATGGCAAAATTCTAGTAATAACATTACTTTTGCCGATATAGCAAGTGCAACTTCTACAACCTATACTACTCCTTTATTATCAAATACTACTTATTATAAAATACTCGTTAAAGTTGGTGCAACTACTTGTTCATCTTCAAATGTTGATTCAGTAGTAGTAAATAATCCTTTAATATTATCATCAACTCCTGCAACTCGTTGCGGAACAGGATCTGTAGCATTAGGTGTAACAGGATCAACAGGATCAACTGTAAACTGGTATGCAGCTTTAACTGGAGGTGTTAGTTTAGCTACTGGAACAAGTTTTAACACTCCTTCTATTTCAGCTACAACAACTTATTACGCTGAAGCATCAGCTGGTTCACAAACATTTAATACTGGTATTGTATCTGATATTCCAGCAAATCTATCATCACTTAGCGGTTATGGAGTATATTTTACATCCGCATTAAATGCAGTAATTAATTCAGTAGATATTTATCCATCAACTGCAGGTACTTTGATTATTACCATGAGAGATGGAGCAAGCGCAATTGTTGATACAAGAACATTTACAATAGCTGCTGGTGAAATCAGCAACACAGTAAAAAAGACTTTAGCATTAGGTTTTAACGTTCCAGCTGGAGCAACTGGCTGGTCTTTAAATTATGATATAGCTATTTACCGTGGAGGTGGAAGTTATGTGTATTCAACTGTTGTAAATGGTTTCTCAATTACAGGAAATACTATAAATGGAAATAACATTGTAAGTGGCACACGTTATTATTTTTATAACTGGTCATTCTCAAATCCTTGTTCTGGTTCTCGCGTACCAGTTACTGCAACTGTAAATACTCCTCCAGCAATAACAGTAAGCTCAACTCCTGCTGCAATTTGTTTAGGTCAAAGCACAACTTTAGATGTATCTAGTGCAAATACTGGATATACTTATTCATGGGCACCAACAACAGTTCCTGCTACAGGTGCTTCAGTTTCTGCTTCTCCTTTAGTATCAACAGCATACAATATAACTGCAACTGATATTTCAGGTGGTGCAAATGATGGTTGTGTTGCCACAGCTACAGTAAATGTAACCGTAAATCCTATACCAGAAGGCGTAGTTGCAACATCTAGCCAAACTGCAATATGCTCAGGTTTAACAATTAATTTAACTTCTGTTCCTTCGGGTGGAAATGTAACTTTAATTGATGAAAAATTTAATGGAGCTACTAACACATTTGTTGCAGTAAATACATCTACAGGTGGAACACCAGCTTTAGCTAACTGGACATTAGAACCAGATGCATATGTTTATGGAGGCGAAACATTCCATTCAAATGATAACACTCAATTCTATATTACAAATAGTGATGCTCAGGGTAATGGCGGAACAACTGCAACAACTCTTGAAACTCCTACTTTTAGCACATTAGGAATGACAAGCTGCTCTTTAAATTTTTATCAATACTTTTACTCTTATACAGGAAGTACAGCTTACGTTGAGGTTTATAATGGCACAACTTGGATAGCAGTTGGTACCTATACAACAACTCAGGGAACTTCAGCAGCATTTATAAATACTGTTATTTCTCTTGATTCATATGTTGGTTTATCAAATGTAAAAGTTCGTTTCCGTTATGTTGGTGCATGGGCATACTACTGGGCAATTGACAACGTGTTAATAACAGGCGTTAATCCTGCTTTCACATACGCATGGACTTCAGTTCCTGCTGGCTTTACTTCAACTAGCCAAAACCCAACTGGCTTAACTCCAACCACTTCAACCCAGTATAATTTAGTAGTTTCAACTCCTGCTGGATGTACAAATACTGCAAATACATCAGTAACTGTTACTCCTTTGCCAACTATTGCTTTAACTAGCTCAAATGCTGTTACAATTTGCCAAGGTGGAAACACTGACATTTCTATAGCATTAACAGGAACAGGTCCATGGACATGGGTTGGAAACGATGGTTCAGGCCCAGCTTCATTTAATGAAACTTCAAGTCCTGTAACTTTAAATGTTGCTCCAACAGTAAATACAACTTATAGTATTATTTCTGTTACAGATGCAACTGGTTGTTCTAATACTTCAACTGGCGCAGTTGCTGTTACAGTTCATGATTTACCAATTATTACTGTTACAACTTCTACAAATCCAACTATTTGTGGAGCAAGTGATGGAACTGCAACTGCTAGCGCAGGAACAACATACTTATGGAATACAACTCCAAGTCAATCTACACAACAAGCTACTGGTTTAGCTGCAGGAACTTATACAGTAACTGTTTCTGATGGAACATGTGAAAATACTGCTACAGTTTCTTTAAACGATCCAGGTGCTCCAACTGTAGGGGTTTTAGCTGATGATAATTCAGTTTGCCCAGGTACTTTAGTAACATTTACTGCTAACGGTGCAACAGCATACGAATTCTTTGTAAATGGAACATCACAAGGAGCTCCTTCTGCTTCTAGTACTTTTACTTCTTCATCGTTATCTAATGGTGATGTTGTTAGTGTAGACGGAACTACAACAGGTTGTACCGGAAGTAGCAATTCAATTGACATAACTGTATTTACAGTTAGTACTGTAACAATTTCAGATGTTGCAGGAGTTTATACTTCAACTGCAACTACCGGAAATCAATGGTATGATGCAAATGGAATATTAGCTAGTGAAATTGGAGCTACTTATACTCCAACCGTAAACGGTGATTATCACGTTGTTGCAACAGACGCTAATGGTTGTACTACAACTTCAAACACTTTAAGCTTTGTTCTTTCTTCATCAAATAATGGATTAAGTTCAAGTTTGAATATTTATCCTAATCCTGCAAAAGACAAAGTATTTGTTGAAGTTTCTAACTCTAACAATTCACGTATGTCTATTGAATTAATGTCGTTAGATGGAAGAGTACTTTATGAAAATTCTTCAGAAGTTTCTGGAAAATTAACAATCAGTATTAACCTTAACGAATACGCTTCAGGAATTTATATGATTAAAGCAGTTTCTGAAAATAACAGTTTGGTTCAGAAATTAGTTATTCAATAATAATTTTTTCTTACTAATTAAAAGCCGTCTCATTTTGAGACGGCTTTTTTTATTATTGACATTTGCTATTGATGGTAAAATAAAATCGACTTAACTTTATCAAAAATTAAATTCCGAATATATGAAAAAGAACATTTTAGTTTTATTAGCTATTTTTATTGGTTTGACACATTTTATAAATGCTCAAACAAATCCAACTCCTCAGACTTTACCTTATAGTCAGGATTTTTCAACATTAGCAAGTACCGCTACTGCATACCCCGTTGGTTGGCAAGGATGGACAATTGGTGTTGTTGGGCCTGTTGCATTTACAACTACTGCACCAACAGCTGATAGAGCATTAATTGCTAATAGTACAGCAGCTACAAATTCTGGAAATGTTCATAATTATAACGGCACAATAGGATTTTTAAATTCTACTAGTTTAGATCTATCTGTTGTATTTTCAGTAAATACAACAGGAAACTCAAATGTAAATGTGAGTTATGATGTTATGACCATAAGGAATCCTTATGATGGAACTACTAACACTAGAATTAACGAAGTAACTTTACAATACCGAGTTGGAAATACTGGTGTATTTACAAATTTAACTGGAATAGAATATCAAAATAATACCACTACTCAAACTACAACAGGAGTTACTACTCCTCAGAATTTACAAAATAAAACAATTGTACTTCCTACAGCATGTGATAATCAAGCAGAAGTTCAACTTAGATGGGCATCAAGACAAGTTAGTGGTGGTGGAGGAAGACCAAGTTTTGCTTTTGATAACATCTCTGTAACAAATGGCATTGCAAGTAATGCTGCAGAGATTTTAACGTTTGATATACCATCACAAGTATCAAGTACAGTTAATTCTTTAGCCGGCACAGTAAATATTGTTATGCCTTTTGGAACTGATGTTACAACTTTAGTCCCTACAATTACATTATCTGCTGGAGCTACAATAATTCCTAATAGTGGAACCACTCAGAATTTCACAAGTTCAGTAACTTTTGTTGTAACAGCTCAAGATGCAATAACTACAAAAAACTGGACAGTAAATGTAACCGTTCAACCAGGTAGTAATGCTGCTGAAATTATTTCATTTGATATTCCTACACAACTCTCAAGTACTGTTAATAGCCTTGCAGCTACAGTAAATATAATTATGCCTCTAGGCACAACTCTTAATGCGCTAATTCCAACTATTATATTGTCTACAGGCGCAACCGTTTCTCCATTAAGTGGAGTAGCACAGGATTTTACAGGTGCTGTTTCTTATACAGTGACGGCTCAGGATGGCTCAACAACAAAAATTTGGACAATTAATGTTGGAATACAAGCAAATAATCAAGCTGAAATTTTAACATTCGATATTCCTACACAAGTTTCAAGTACAATTAATGGACTTGCAACTACAGTGAACATTGTTATGCCTTTTGGAACAAATGTTACAACATTAATTCCAACTATTACTTTATCAACTGGCGCAACTGTATCCCCACTAACGGGAGTTGCTCAGGATTTTACTAGCAATGTTGCTTATACTGTAACTGCTCAAGATGCAGTCACTACAAAAACATGGACAGTAAATGTAACGGTTCAACCTGGAAGTACTGCTGCAGAAATAATAACTTTTGACATTGCTGGCCAAACATCAAGTGTTGTAAATACAGGAACCTCAACAGTAAACATTGTTATGCCTTCTGGCACTATCGTAACAAATCTTACTCCAACAATTACAATTTCTGCAAATGCTACTATTTCACCTAATAACGGCATAAGTCAAGATTTTACTTTACCTGTTAATTACATTGTTACAGCACAAGATGGTATAACTACAAAAAACTGGACAGTAAATGTTACTGTTGATTTAGCCACGATTGTCCTATGGAATTTTCCAAATAATCCAGATGACAGTATAGCTGATGGAGGTATTGCTGCTAATTTAAATAAGTTATTAATTACTAACTCTTCAGGTGTTGTTGCCTTTGCTTCAGCTGGAGTAACAACAAACTCTGCAAGAAATACTGGCTGGGCAAGTGGAATGGATACAAAATATTGGGAAATTGAATTTACAACTGCTGGATTTTCAGACATTACCCTTGCGTCTATTTTAAGATCATCAAGTACAGGCCCAAAAGATTTTAAAGTTCAATATAAAATTGGGACTGGTGGAACATGGACAGACGTGCCTGCTGCAATAATAACAACTGCAGCAAATTGGACCACTGGAGTACTGCCAACAATGACACTGCCTATTGAAACTTTTAATAAAACTTCAGTATTTCTTCGTTGGATAATGACATCTGACATAGCAGTTGGAGGAGCGGCTGTTGTTGCTGCTGGTGCTTCAAATATTGATAATATTATTATTAAAGGAATACCATTATTAGTTAATAATGCTGCTGAGATTTTAACTTGTGATATTCCTACACAAGTTTCAAGTGTTGTTAATAGCACAAATGCAACTGTAAGTATTATTATGCCTTATGGAACAGTACTTACTTCATTAATTCCAACAATTACATACTCAACAGGAGCAACAATAGCCCCATTAAGTGGAATTGCTCAAGATTTTACCTTACCTGTGAATTATCTAGTAACTGCTCAAGATGGAATAACCACAAAAAACTGGACAGTTACAGTAACATTGGCTCCTGCTCCGAGTAATGCTGCTGAAATTATTACTTTTGATATCCCAACTCAGGTTTCTTCTACTATTACAAGTGCATCATCAACTATAGATATCTTATTACCTATTGGGACAAATGTTACCGCATTAACTCCTTCAATTACAGTATCTGCAGGTGCAACAATTTCTCCATTAACTGGAGTTGTGCAAGATTTTACAAACCCTGTTACATATATTGTTACTGCTGAAGATGGAGTTACTTCAAAAACATGGACAGCGACAGTTTCATTAGTTATTGCACCTCTTGCAATAGTTGAATGGAATTTCCCTAACAACCCAGATGATTCAATTGCTGATGGAGGAATTACTGCTAATTTAACAAAAGGGTTAGCGTCAAATACTGGAAATTTAGCTACTTATATTCCTAGCAGTGCAGCTGGTGCAACTACAAGTAGTGCAAGAGCTTCAGCATGGGATAGCGGACTAGATACAAAATATTGGGTTATAGAGTTTACTACAAATGGGTATGAACAAATTACATTGTCTTCTAGACAAAGATCATCAAGTACCGGCCCAGCTAATTTTAAAGCACAATACAAAGTTGGAACAGCTGGAACATGGACAGACATTACAAATGGGACAATAACTGTAGCAAATGATTTTACTACTGGAATTCTTACAGATTTAAGTCTTCCTATTGAATGCAATAATCAAAGCTCTGTTTTTATTAGATGGATTATGACTTCTGACATTGCTGTAAGCGGTGCTGCTGTTGCTATTACTGGAGCTTCTGGCATTGATGATATTATTGTAAAAGGACTCTTAATTACCAATACTAATGAAGTAGATTTAAATATTTCATTTAGCGTTTCCTTATATCCAAATCCTGCAACTGAATATGTAAACTTAATTTCAAACAATAATTCAAATTCTGATTTAAATATTGAATTAATTTCAATTGATGGAAAAGTTTTATTAAAAGAAAAATTACAAAATAATATCATTTCACTTAAAGGCATTTCAGATGGAATTTATTTCATTAAAGTAATTTCAGATGGAAAAGTAAATATTCAAAAGTTAGTCGTTAATTAAACGCAACTATATCTTCTTAAAAAGCCGTCTTAATAAAGACGGCTTTTTTTATTAAATATCCATTTATGTTGATGAATTACTATTGACATTCTTTCTAAATAAACTTAACTTTGCAAACTCAATAAATAAAAACCAAAATCAAATAAATATATGAGAAAGATTACATTTCTTTTACTGATTGCGATTAGCCTAATCGGTAATACATTTTCTTATGGGCAAACCGTTGCCGATTATGTTTTTAATCAAACAGCTGGCACTTATACTCCAATTACTGGAGGCACTTCAATATTAGCAGCAGGTAATGATGATACCGAATCTGCATTAACAAACATTGGTTTTACATTTGTTTATCATGGGGCAAGTTTTACTCAGTTTTCTGCTAGCCCTAACGGTTACATTTGCCTTGGTGCGGTACCAACTGTTATTTCTTCTCCACTAAGTTCAACACCGAATTGTATTTCTTTTGCTTCCAGAGATGCAATCATTAATACAGATGTCACTTATCTTGTAACTGGTTCGGCTCCTAACAGAATTTTCACAATTCAATATCCAAATTGGTATATAAATTATGCTTCAACCACCGACCAGTTGAATGCTCAAATAAAATTACACGAAACAACTAATGTTATAGAGATAGTTTATGGTAGCTCCTTACATACATCTGCATATACTCCTCAAGTAGGACTTTCAGGCACTGCAGTTACAGACTTCAGTGTGCGAACTACAGCTACCAATTGGTCAGCATCTACAGCTGCAACTTCTAATACTGCTTCAATGACATGGTCAGCAACAGTATTTCCAGCAAATGGTCTTACATATACATGGACTCCTTCTACATGTCCTTCGCCTATAACCCTTGCAGCTGCAAGTATCACCATGACTTCTGCAAGCCTTTCTTGGACATCAACAGGAACACTTTTTAATATTCAATACGGAGTTACAGGATTTACTTTAGGAACTGGCACAATTGTAACAAGCCCTTCTTCTCCTTATGCATTATCTGGATTAACAGCCTCTACAGGATATAGCTTTTATGTACAAAATGATTGTGGCGGTGGAGTAACAAGTAATTGGTCTGGACCATTCAATTTTACAACTGCTTGTGGAGCAATAACTCAACCTTATTCGCAAAATTTTGACGGTGTTACTGTACCAGCTTTACCTCCTTGTTGGAGTAAAATTGCAGTTGGCGCTGTTGGAAGTACTCCAACAGTAATAACTGTAACAACTGCACCAAGTACAACACCTAACTGTGCACAACTTTTTAATTCTACATCTTCAGGATCTACTACTCATGTATTATTAATTACCCCGCAATTATCTGATTTACCAACACATACTACACAAATTCGTTTTAAAGCCAAGTTTACTGGCACTGGCTCACCATTATTGCATATTGGAACTATGTCTGACCCAGCAGTTCAAACTACTTTTGTAACCTTTCAAAGTATAACGACTTTAACAACTACCTGGCAAGAATTTATTATTCCTTTCAATGGATATGCAGGAGTAAACCAATATATCGCTTTTAAACATGGTTATGGATCTACAAATCAATACATTTATATTGATGATGTAGTTTACGAGACTATTCCTACTTGTCCACAACCTTCTATTTTAACAGCAACTGGAATAACTGATGTTGCTGCAAACTTAAATTGGATACCAAATGGAACTGAAACTTTATGGAATTTACAGTGGGGGCTTCAAGGTTTTGCTTTAGGTACAGGCACAATGGTTAATGGACTAACTGCACATCCTTATTCACTTACAGGATTATCTGCTACAACTAACTATAGCTTTTATGTACAAGCAAATTGTGGTGCGGGAGATTTAAGTTCCTGGAGCGGACCATATAACTTTTCTACTCTTTGTGGGATTATTTCA
>CAIQJL010000005.1 GCA_903872185.1 uncultured Bacteroidota bacterium
ATTTTCAAGGTTACCATCACAATTATTTAGGGTAGCTTTTCGAAATGGATAAGTGCAGTTTCCCATGTTTAATCTTTTGAGTTCAAAATTGGCGATAACTGACGCAGAAGTGACGCCAGACTGAAAACTAAAATTCCCAAGCACGTGATTTTCACGCGCTTGGGAAGATTTTGGGTGGAAAATGGGGCTCGAACCCACGACCCTCAGAATCACAATCTGATACTCTAACCAGCTGAGCTATTCCCACCATTTTGAGAATACAAAATTATAAAAAATATTTAATTTAAAATAAGTTTATTTTAAGCTTAATGGATTTTTTACTTTTTCTTTCATTAAAACGTAATTTAAAACATCTAAAACTGTTTTAACGTAATGAAATTTAAGTCCTTTCAAATATATTTTACTTATTTGATCAACATCTTTTAAATTATCGGCAGACAATATTATTTCTTCTATACCTGCTCTTTTGGCAGCTAAAATTTTCTCTTTGATACCACCAACAGGTAAAACTTTTCCTCTTAAAGTTATTTCACCGGTCAATGCAATATTTTTTCTGACTTTTCTTTGAGTCAATGCAGATGCCAATGAAGTTGCCATTGTAATACCTGCTGAAGGTCCATCTTTTGGAATAGCACCTTCAGGAACATGAACATGAATATTCCATTTTTCGAAAACCTCAGTATTTATTTTTAAAGTATCAGCATGCGATTTAATATATTCTAAAGCAATAACTGCCGATTCTTTCATTACATCTCCTAAGTTCCCTGTAAGTGTTAAACTGCCTTTCCCCTTACTTAAACTAGTTTCGATAAATAATATCTCGCCACCAACTGCAGTCCATGCTAAACCAGTAACAACACCTGCAACTTCGTTTCCTTCGTATTTATCTTTAGAAAATTCTGCTGGACCTAAAATTTTCTTTAGTTGATCTGCAGTTAAATTTACATCGTATTTCAGTTTAAATGCAATGTTCTTTGCTATGTTACGAATAACTTTTGCAATCTTTTTATCTAATGCACGAACACCTGATTCACGAGTATAATCTTCAACTATTAATTCAATAACTTCTCTAGAAAAACTTACCTGATTAGCTTTTACTCCATGGGCTTCTAGTTGTTTTGGAATTAAATGGCGTTTTGCTATTTCAATTTTTTCTTCAACAATATAACCACTAACTTCTATCATTTCCATTCTGTCGCGTAAAGCAGGATTTATTGTATTTGTTTGATTTGCCGTAGCAATAAACAAAACTTTTGAAAGATCATAATCTGCTTCCAGATAATTATCATGAAAAGCATTATTTTGCTCAGGGTCTAAAACTTCTAAAAGTGCTGCAGCTGGATCGCCTCTGAAATCGGTACCAACTTTATCAATCTCATCGAGCATAAAAACAGGATTCGATGATTTCATCTTTTTTAATCCCTGAATAATTCTTCCTGGCATTGCACCAATATATGTTTTTCTGTGTCCGCGAACCTCTGATTCATCGTGCAAACCACCAAGTGACATACGCACATATTTACGACCAAGTGCACGTGCAACAGATTTTCCGAGTGATGTTTTTCCAACTCCAGGAGGTCCGTAAAGACAAAGGATTGGCGCTTTCATATCACCTTTTAATTTTAACACTGCAAGATGTTCTAATATTCTGTCCTTTACTTTATCTAATCCAAAATGATCTTCGTTTAGGATTGTTTGAGCGCGTTTTAAATTAAAATTATCTTTTGTAAATTCATTCCACGGTAAATCAACCAGCAACTGTAAATAATTTACTTGCACAGAATATTCTGCAGCCGAAGGATTCATTCTTTTGAATTTTTCGAGCTCTTTGTTAAATATTTCTGCAGTTTCTTTGCTCCATTTTTTTTCAGCAGCTTTTTTCTTCATTTCTTCTACTTCCTGCTCAAATGGGTTTCCACCAAGTTCTTCCTGTATGGTCTTCATTTGTTGATGAAGAAGATATTCTTTCTGCTGCTTATCTAAATCGGTTTTTACTTTTGATTGAATGTCGTTTTTAAGTTCAAGCATTTGAACTTCTTTAATCAGCATTTCCAGAACCTGCATTCCACGCTCTTTCAGATCGTTTATTTCTAAAAGTTTTTGTTTGTCGGCAAGTTTTAAATCACTGTTAGAACAAATAAAATTGATTAGAAAATAAGCATTTTCGATATTACGAATAGCAAATGATGCCTCATTAGGTATATTGTTAGAAAGCTTTACAATCTTTAATGTTAAATCTTTTAATGAAGAAACAATTGCATTATATTCCTTATCTGCTTTTTTAGGACGGGTTTCTGCTATTTTTTTAACTTTTGCAGTTATATAGGGTTCATCGGAAATCATTTCTTCTATTTCAAATCTTCCTCTTCCTTGAATTATTACTGAAGTAGATTCATCAGGCATTTCAAGAATTTTTATAATTTGAGCATAGGTTCCAACCTTATATAAATCCTTAAACTTAGGATCATCAATTTGAGAATCAATTTGTGAAACTGTTCCTAAAAGTTTATTGTTTTTGCTTGCTTCGCGAATAAGTTTAAGCGATTTATCTCTTCCAACTGTAATTGGAATTACTACCCCAGGAAAAAGTACAGTATTTCTTAAAGGTAAAATAGGCAAATTATCAGTATCGCCTTCTTCATTCTTTACATCGTTATCATCATCAACAATGATTGGGAAAAAATCCGGATCATCTGGAGATTGAGATGCAAAATTGTTTAATATTTCAATTTTATATTTAGAATCCATAATTAACGTTTCTTTATTTAAGCCATTTTGTCATACAAAAATATTCTTTTGTAATGGCTGGTTATAAGTCAATTTTAATGCCAGTGGTAAACAAGCTTAAAAACAACACATTACTCTGATTGTAATTGTCTGTATTTTTCTGTGTATTCGTGTATCCAGGCTAATATGTCTGCATCAACTTCATTTAATTCAATTCCTCTACGCGCAAAAACTATTTTTGCAACTTCTAAAGATTTATTTAATTGATTAGTAGTATAACCTGTAGATGGGCCACCCCATGAAAATGAAGGAATAAAATTTCTATGAAAACCTGCACCAAACAAATTTGCTGACACACCCACAACTGTTCCTGTATTAAACATTGTGTTAATTCCGCATTTTGAATGATCGCCCATAATTAATCCGGCAAATAAAAGTCCTGTATTTGCAAATTGTTTGCGACTATAATTCCACATTTTAACGACAGCATAATTATTTTTTAAATTGGAATTATTAGAATCAGCTCCAATATTACACCATTCGCCAACTACAGAATTTCCAAGAAAACCATCATGCGCTTTGTTAGAATATCCAAAAATTACTGAATTATTAATTTCTCCACCAACTTTAGAATAAGGTCCAATAGTAGTTGGCCCATAAATTTTTGCACCTAATTTTACTGCACTGTGTTCGCATAATGCAAATGGTCCACGAATATTGCTACCTTCCATAACCTCAGCATCTTTTCCAATATAAATACTGCCATTAGTTGCATTTAAGGTAGAACATTCAATTACAGCACCTTCTTCAATAAAAATATTTTCAGGTTTAATAAATTGATTCGTAATACTAGCTTTTTGCGATTTACGGCCTTGAGTAATTAACTGAAAATCTTTCTCTAGCTCAACACCATTTTTTGAGAAAATATCGCAAAAGTTGGATAAATATGATGGCATCGAAATTTCGGTTGTTTTACAAGAATTTTTTAAAGTATCTAAAAATTCATGAGTTTGGTTTTTCCCCATTCTTGCAATCAAAATTCGTCCTTCGTTAATATATGCCATATTTTCAGGGCAAGAAAGAGCTAATTCAGAAATTACTTTATCAGGAAGCAAACAACTATTAATCAGTAAATTTTCATTTTCAATATTAAGCGTATATTTTTGTCGTAAATGCTCTCTTGTAAAAAAAGAAATTTTACATTCGGCCATCCTCTCCCACTTTTCGCGTATAGTTAATATTCCAATTCTAATCTCAGAAACTGGTCTGGTAAAAGTTAAGGGAAGCAGTTCTTCCCATGCATAGTCATCAAAAAGAATTATATTCATAGCAAATATATTTATAGCAAACCTAAGGGATTTTTATGGGATTTGAAATAATTTTAAGCCTAAACTTTATTAAAATTTATATGTTCATTTTTTATTGTATTAATTTTAAAGCAATAAAAAATAATTCCCTCCGTTCTAAATTACCGATTTTATAATTTTTTAGATTACAAAATACATTAAGGATTAGTTATATTTGAATTTTAAAAAGTAGCTTAATGAAGCATCTGTATATATTTTGTTTATTGCTTTTATTCACCGGGTTATCAGCATTCTCGCAAATGGGAGGTGCAGGTGTTTATCAATTTTTATATTTAACAAACTCACCTAGAGTTGCTGCCCTTGGAGGAAATAATATTACATTAAACGAAAGTGATCCTGCTTTGGCTTATCAAAATCCTTCATTGCTTAATGATAGCATGAATAAACACCTTGCACTTAACTATGTAAATTATTTTTCTGATATTAATTATGGTTATGTAGGTTATGCTTTTAATGTTCCAAAATATGGAAATGCTTCTATTGGAATTCACCATATTAATTATGGAAAATTTGATGCCGCTGATGATGCTGGCATTATTTCTGGAAAATTTTACGCAGCAGAATATGCATTTAACTTAATGTTAAGTCGTGCAATTGACAGTTCATTTCGAGTTGGTGTTAACTTAAAACCTGTTTATTCTGTATTAGAACATTACAAATCTTTTGGTTTGGTTGCCGATGCAGGAATTTCTTATACAAATAATAAAAGACAATTATCGGCTGCGTTGGTATTAAAAAACTTTGGGACTCAAATCAAATCATACGATGGCCGAATTGAACCAATTGATTTTGATATTCAACTTGGTATTACCAAAAAACTCAAATATGCACCTTTAAGAATTTCTTTAACTGCTCAACATTTAGAAAACTGGAATTTAACTTATACAGATCCTCAATTAGCATCAGCTAGCGCTGACTTAATTACTGGTGAAACAAAGAAAAAATCAAAATTATCCAAAAATGGTGACGAGCTAATGAGACATATAATTATTGGTACCGAAATAATTTTATCCAAAAATTTTTATGTCGGCTTGGGTTATAATTATCAACGAAGAAAAGAAATGCTTGTTGAAACACGTCCATTTATGGTTGGAACTTCCTGGGGATTTGGATTCCGTATTTCTAAATTCCATTTCAGTTATGCTAGATCTTCTTTCCATCTTGCTGGTGCTTCTAATTTATTTGCTATCAGCACAAATCTAGCAGATTTCTATAAAAAAAATTCTCAATAACGATTCTCTGAAATTTTTCTTGTAATTTTAGTTTTTTATTTTGCTTTGTAATTTTTTACCAAAGTGAATTAAAATAATTCAAAAAGTAGTGCGTGTAGTTATATTGAGCCTATCGAAATATTGTGTGATGACTGTATCATTTTTTGAGAGCCTCAGAATGACTATAAATTTATTTTTTTATTAATATTTAGATTATAATAATTGCAGAGAAGTAATATTTTTCAGTTTCATAAATGAAAGAAATAATTATTGCAATCGACGGATATAGCTCTTGTGGAAAAAGCACACTAGCAAAAGGTATAGCTGCTATGCTTGGATATATTTACATCGATAGTGGCGCTATGTATAGAGCTATTACATTGTATTGTATAAGATATGGAATAATTAACAACTCCATTGTAAATCATGAATTATTATTAAAACATCTAAATAAAATTGATATTCGATTTCAATTAAATGCTTTAACTGGCAATAACGAAACTTGGCTTAATGGAGAAAACGTTGAAGATGAAATTCGAAAACCAGAAGTGGCATCAAACGTAAGTATTGTAAGTAAAATATCAGAAGTCAGACAAAAACTTGTTGCTATTCAAAGAAGAATTGGTGAAAATAAAAGAATAGTAATGGATGGTAGGGATATTGGCACAGTAGTTTTTCCAAATGCAGAATTAAAAATTTTCATGACTGCTGATCCACTTATCAGAGCACAGAGAAGAATGATTGAGATGAATGAAAAAGGCATACAGACTTCACTAAATGAGATTGTAGAAAACATCAAACAACGTGATTACATTGACGAAAATCGTGATGTAAGTCCATTGCGAAAAGCTGAAAATGCTATATTGTTAGACAATAGTTACCTTTCCCGTGACGAGCAATTAAATTGGATAATGCAAAAGATAAATCAGGCTTAAGTTATGGAAGTTGAAATTGATATAAATTCTGGTTTTTGCTTTGGTGTTGTTTATGCAATTAAAAAGGCAGAGGAAGAATTATCTAAATTCGGAAAATTATATTGCTTGGGAGATATTGTGCATAATAATTTAGAAGTAGATAGATTAAAATTATTGGGTCTTATAACAATAGATTATGAAGAATTCAAAAAATTGCATAATTGCTCTGTATTAATTAGAGCTCATGGTGAGCCGCCTCAAACATACAGTATTGCAAAAGAAAACAATATCACACTTTTAGATGCGACCTGTCCGGTGGTGCTTAGATTACAACATCATATAAAAATTGGACATGATGAAATGACATCACAAGACGGTCAAATTGTTATTTATGGAAAAGAAGGACATGCAGAGGTAAATGGATTAGTAGGACAAACAAATGGAAAAGCAATTGTAGTAGGAAATGTAAGCGAATTAGATAAAATAGATTTTTCAAAACCTATAACAATATTCTCTCAGACTACACAAAATAATGAAAGCTATAGAGAAATAATTGCAGAAATTAAAAAAAGAATGGAAGAAATTAGCGGTGAAGTTGTTTTTACTTCTCACGATTCAACATGCAGGCAAGTTTCTTCGAGGCAAACAGAATTAAAGAAATTCTGTAAAAAACATGATGTTGTGATTTTTGTTAGTGGCAAAAAAAGTTCTAATGGAAAAGTTCTTTTTCAAGTATGTAAAGAAGCTAACCCAAGAACATATTTTGTTTCAGAATTAATTGAAGTTGACAAATCATGGTTTAAAGAAACCGACTCTGTAGGAATTTGTGGTGCAACTTCAACACCTCGTTGGCTAATGGAAAAAATTTCAGACGAAATAAAACAATTTAATTAATAATATTATGGGAAAAATTACAAACATTGGAATACTTACTTCAGGTGGCGATTCACCTGGAATGAATGCAGCTATAAGAGCAGTTGTAAGAGCCGGAATTTATCATGGATTTAAAGTTTTTGGAATTCGTCACGGGTACAATGGATTAATATATAATCAGATTAAGGAACTTAAATCGCACGATGTTGCTAACACTATTCAGCGTGGAGGAACATTCTTAAAAACTGCCCGAAGTAAAGAATTTATGACTCCAGAGGGAATGGAAATTGCATACAATAATCTTAAACTTAATAAAATTGATGCTTTAATAATAATTGGTGGTGATGGTTCTTTTAGAGGTGCTTTAGAGTTTAGTAACAAATATGATATTCCTTGTATTGGTATTCCAGGAACAATTGACAATGATATTTTTGGTACTGATGATACAATAGGTTACGATACAGCATTAAATACTGTTATAGAAGCTGTGGATAAAATTCGAGATACAGCTAGTTCTCATGAACGTTTATTTTTTATAGAAGTTATGGGGCGTGATGCAGGATTTATTGCACTTAGAGCAGGGATAGCCTGTGGAGCAGAAGCAATTTTAATACCTGAAGTTGAAACTCCTATTGCAACTTTAAAAGAACATTTAGAAAATGGTTTTAAACGTAAAAAATCAAGTAATATTATTTTAGTTGCAGAAGGCGAAAAAGCTGGAGGAGCTTTTGAAATAGCTAAAGCAGTAGAAAAAGACTTTAAGGATTATAGTGTTCGCGTAACTGTTTTAGGTCACATACAAAGAGGTGGCTCACCTTCTGCTTATGATCGATTCTTAGCAAGCCGTTTAGGCGTAGCTGCTATTGACGCACTAATGGAAGATCAAAGAAGTATTATGGTTGGGATGCAAAACCAACAAATTGCTTATGTGCCATTTAGTAAATCAGTTAAAGCGCATAAACCA
>CAIQJL010000006.1 GCA_903872185.1 uncultured Bacteroidota bacterium
AAATATACAACATTGAAAATGGAAACCTATATCTGAGTACCCATTTATACAACCTCAAAAAAAAAGATGTATATCTGAGTACCCATTTATACAACCTCAAAAAAAAAGATGTATATCTCACTTTTCTTTTAGTTTCTAATATGCATAAAATCTACATATTGTGTTTTTGAATTATAAAGAGTAATACTTTTTTCCCTTTTGTACTTTGGGAAGTATGGAAATTTAAAAGTCATAAAAAAACCTTCACCAATTTCTTGATGAAGGTTTTTTTTAAAATTGTTTAGTTGAATTAAATTTTACGATTAAATAATAAGGGGGATTAATCTTCAGTAATGGCCAAAAGTTTATGCACTTTTGGATCCAATGGCTTTGGAATATCTAAAGCCAACAGCACATTATCTTTTCGGTAAAAGACAATAATTGTAGTTTGTTTAGTTTTAGAAAATCCGTTATTTTCTAATTCTTTTATCGAGTAGGAGTTTCCAACAGTAAATTGATTTTCCATTTTGAAATTGTAATTAAAAAATAAAAAGAATGGTGCAAAAATAGTATTTAATTTTAATATTTTAGTACATGACAAAAAAGTATATAGCGCTAAATATGAATAATATATGTTGATAACTTTGTTGATAACTTAATTGAGATAATTGATTTTGTATTCTGATATTCCGTATCTTAGATGTAAAATTACCACATCAAACACTAAGATACATGAACATCAGAATTGAGAACAAAAATAGCATTTTATTAGATACTTTATCACAAATTTTTGGAGATAAAATGAATTTAGCTCGAATAAAGTTTTTTGGCTTATTTATATGTGCTTTATGTAAGGTACAAACCGTATGTTTTGAAAAACTTGCTGTAAGTTTTGATACTGATGTTAAATTTGAATCTTCGTTACGCAGAATACAACGTTTTATGTCTGTTTATGTATTAGATACTGATGTTATTGCACGTTTAGTATTTACTTTACTACCTCATAAACCTCCTTATCGTCTTGCAATGGATAGAACTAATTGGAAGTTTGGCACAGTTAATATCAATGTTTTAGTTATTGCAATAGTCTATGATGGTGTTGCATTTCCCGTTATGTTTAAATTGATGCCCAAATTTGGTAATTCATCTACAAATGATCGTATTGAACTTATGAATCGTTATATCAATTTGTTTGGAATTAATTCCATTGACTGTTTATTAGCAGATAGAGAATTTATTGGAGATAAATGGTTAGGATACCTTAATGAAAATCGGATAAGATATCATATCAGAATACGCGAAAACTTTTGGGTTATTATTCCAAGAAATGGACATCGTATAAAAGCTTCATGGTTATTCAACAATTTAAATATCAATCAATATGAATTCATTAGAAATATTGTTAATATCAACGGTCAACTTTGTTATCTCTCGGCATCAAAAGTTAAAAACAAACAAGGGCAACCAGAACTTCAGATCATCGTTTCTTTCAATAAACCAGATGAGGCACAATCAATATATAAAGAACGTTGGCAAATTGAAACAGCATTCCGTGCTTTAAAAACTAGTGGGTTCAACATTGAAGATACTCATTTAACAGATATTGAGCGTATCAATAAGCTCTTTGCCCTAATACTGGTAGCTTTTGTTTGGGCTTACAAAACAGGAATTTATTTAAATAGTATTTGTCCTATAAAAATCAAAAAACATGGAAGAAAAGCTAAAAGTATATTTAAATACGGACTTAACGCGCTTACAAATATACTGTTTTCAAATGATTTAGATAAATTTAAAGATTATTGTAATTTTTTGTCATGTACTTAGATAAAAAGAATAAAATAAGCATCGTTTAACATCGATTTAGCTTTGGAAAGTTTGGATATAACAATCGAAACCTTCGATGAAGCATTCAAGCTTGTTGATGAAGCATCCGAAAGTGCCGATGTGATAAACGAACTTATCGATGAAGCAATTGAAAGAGTCGTTGCGACAACCGAACTTGTCGATAAAGCAAAGGAAAGAGACGTTGCGATAGTCGAACTTGTCGATGAGACATTGGAAAGAGACGTTGCGATAGTCGAACTTGTCGATGAGACATTGGAAAGAGTCGATTCAACATCGACAAGAGTCAATGTTGA
>CAIQJL010000007.1 GCA_903872185.1 uncultured Bacteroidota bacterium
AGTGAAAATTCAACAGGACGATAAAAAATAATAGGGTTAAGATAATTTACATCAAATCCTCTGTTTCCAAGTGAGTCTTGTCCACGCCAAATAACAGTTTCAAACATGTTAAAATTTAGCCTTTTTCCAATATTCCAGCTTAAAATATGTGAAGCAGAATATTTTTTTGCACCAAAATTAATTCCTGTAATAGAATCTTTTTCGTGGAAATATGAATAAAGTATTGTGTATTTTACCTTCCAAATATCTACAGTTCCTTTAAAGAATGGATAAGCATTAGAATTATCTGAAATATACAGTGAGCGATAACCATCTCCCCAGAATACTTTATCACGACCAACTTGAAGGTTCATGAAATCGGCAACCTGCCACGATATATAACCAGTAATATTTAAATAAGAATATGAACCAGCAGCAGAATCTACAGTTGCTTTTCCAAAATGCGGAATATAAATATCATTATATGGTGTGGCTTTTCCTTTATATCTTGGTTGAGAATATATAAATGTTCCAATAAAGTTTGCAGAGAATTTTGTTCCAAACCAAGTTAATGCGTTTATCCCATTTTCAGTATAAAAACCATCATCTAATTTTGAAATATTAGTTAAAACAGGGTTTAAATAAAATCCTTTTTTAGAGTTTTTAGCACTGATAAAATTATTATCAAACAACCATTTTTTATTTTCTTTATTTGAAAAATTTGAATCAAGCAGATCTTGGTATTTAGAAACATCTATTTGTAATGGTCTGATAACTGTGTGATTTTGAGGATTTGAGTAATAGTCTTCTTCTATGCATTTAGGAATATTATCATCTATAGTTAAATTAAATGTTTGTGCTTGAATAAAGGCTGATGAAAGCCAGCAGCAAATAAAAATTAAATAAAGTTTTAAGATTTTCATTTGCACAAATATAGGAAATCTCATTTTGTCTTTATTACAACAAAAAAGTTTTATTACTTTGCATTATGATTTTTGTAACTGGTGGAACTGGTTTTTTAGGTGCACATTTGCTTGCAAAGCTTGCTGGCGAAGGAATAACAGTTCGTGCTTTAAAACGTAAAAATAGTTCAACAGAATATTTAAAAAAGATACTAGCGAAAAATAACTGTTCTGATTTTTATAACAAAATTGAATGGATTGAAGGTGATATGCTAGATTATGAGTTATTGCTAGAAAGCTCAAAGGATATAACTCATGTAATACATGCAGCAGCTATTGTTTCCTTTAAAAAAAATGATTTTAACCTTGTTACAAACGGAAATGTAAACGGAACATCAAATATTGTTAATGCTGCATTATCAAATAATGTTAAAAGATTCTGTCATGTAAGCTCTATAGCTGCACTTGGTGGTGTTGAGAATGGAAATCTAATTGATGAAAATACAGAGTGGCGAAACAATAAAGAAAACTCGGCATATTCTATTGCAAAGTATTATTCTGAATTACAGGTTTGGCGCGGATATTCCGAAGGAATGGAAAGTGTTATTGTAAATCCTTCAGTTATTATTGGAAGCGGAAACTGGAGTTCTGATATTTCCTCACTTTTTACTAAAGTTAATGAAGGATTAAAATATTACACAAATGGAAGCACTGGTTTTGTAGATATAATTGATGTTGCAGATATTGTTACAAAACTTACTTTGCATTCCGATGTAAATGGTGAGCGATTTGTTATAAATTCTGAAAATATTACATATCGTGATATGTTGAATATGATTGCTAAATCATTAAATAAAGAATTACCAAAAAAAGAAGTAGGAGAAAAGACTTTAAACCTTGCACATATGTTAAGCGTTTTGGGTTCTTTTTTTAATAATAACAAATCACTTATTTCTCCAGATATGGCAAGAATTGCTACATCTAAATTATTTTATTCTAATAAAAAAATTTCCGATTTACTTTCTTATAGTTTTAAGCCCATTCAGGTTACAATTAATGAAATGGCGATAGATTTTTTAGAAGAAGTAAAGCATATTGATGTTAATAAAAAGAGATAAACTGCCGAATTAAAAGCAAATAGTCTATTGTCGAGCTAGTTATCACATATCGTGATTGTGAATCAGGTATTTTTACTTGCTAAATCTTGTCAAAAAAACAGGTAATTATACCTGTCGTCAATTTTAATTTTAATAATATATTTACAAGGCGATTAAAGGGTCTAATTTAATTTATTTTTCGAATTTTCTCATAAAAAATTTAATTGTTGATTTTCAAATTCATTAAAAAAGAACTTCGAAAATGGATGATAATAAAAATATATTAGTTGAGTTAAATGCACTTAAACTATCGCAAGAAGAATTGAAAATTGAGAAGATGAACTTCGAAGCAATTTTCGAATCTTCACCTGTTGGTATGATTATTATCGATGAGTCAACTAATATAATTATGGCAAATGCTGCTATAGCTGAGCTTGCTGGAGTTGATGAATCTGAAATTCTACAGCATCGCCCGGGTAATGCTTTACGTTGCATTCACAGTGTAAAAGATCCCCGTGGGTGTGGTTATGCTAAAGAGTGTAAGCTTTGCGAATTACGTAATGGTGTTGAAGCATTAATTAAAGATGGTGGCTTGATTCGTGGAGCAGAACTTGCCGTAAAGTTAATTCGAAATAAAAAGGAAGAAAAAGTTTGGTTAAAAGTTGGTGTCGAGCAATTAATGATAAACAGTCGTAACCATTGGTGCGTTGCGTTAGATAATATTACAGAAAGTAAACAAATATCAGAAAATTTTGAAAAGAGTCAGGAATTTTTATCCGAAACAGCTAAAATTGGTAAAGTGGGTGGCTGGGAATTTAATATTGATACATTTGATCAAACTTGGACAGAAGAGACTTACCGAATACATGAATTAGAAAATGATTTTCAACCTACTGTTGAAAAAGGAGTCAACTTTTATACTCCTGAATCAAAGCCAATAATTAATGAGGCAGTAAAACAGGCTATTGAGTATGGTGATCCTTTCGATCTTGATTTAGAAATAATAACTGCAAAAGGAAATTTACGATCTGTTAATGCAATTGGAAAAGTAGATTTAACAAAAAGAAGAATATATGGCTTTTTTCAGGATATTACCGAACGAAAGAAATCTGAAGAATTGTTGCGCGAGAGCCAGGCGCTTTTGTCAAAAGCGTTTAACGACAGCCCTTTGCTAATGACTGTTAGTGATCTTTTAACTGGCAGATATATTGAAGTTAACGATAGTTTTTGTAAGATTTCTGGATTCGACAGAGAGGAAATAATTGGAAAAACATCAGTTGAAATTGGTTGGATAAGTAATGAAGATCGGGAAAAAATGGCGAATGAGATTCAAAAGGATGGCATGATAAAAAAATTAGAGCTGTCTCTTCGCTGTAAAAACGGGAATGTTTTAATTTGTAATTATACTGGGAATATAATTAAAACAGCAACAGAAAGTAAGATTTTTTCAATTGCAGAAGATATAACAGAACAGAAACTAATGTTAAATGTTCAGGAATTTATGCTGAAGTGCGGGCATCCCGGTTCTGGCGAAGAGTTTTTTGAATCTTTAGCAAAATATCTTGCTGTCATTCTTGATATGGAATATGTTTGCATAGACCAGTTAGAAGGAGATGGGCTAACCGCTCAAACACTTGCAATTTA
>CAIQJL010000008.1 GCA_903872185.1 uncultured Bacteroidota bacterium
AGGACAAGAGCCAGAAGTAAAAATCAGTGAACGTCCAGAAATCGACCGTTGGATAATTTCTTTACTTAACTCTTTAATAAAAGAAGTAGAGAATTGTTACGAAAACTACGAACCAACAAAAGCTGGAAGAGAAATTCAGGAATTTGTTTCAGAAAACTTAAGTAATTGGTTTGTTCGTTTAAACCGAAAACGTTTTTGGGGTGGTGAAATGAATACAGATAAAATTTCTGCCTATCAAACACTTTACACTTGCTTAGATACTATTGCAAGATTAGCAAGCCCAATAGCACCTTTTTATTCTGATAAAATGTATAGAGATTTAAATAGTGTGTCAGAAAAAGATAAGAGTGAATCTGTTCATTTAACAAAGTTCCCAGAATTTAACGAAGCACTTATTGACAAATCATTAGAAGAAAGAATGAATATTGCTCAAAAAGTAACTTCAATGGTTTTAGCTCTTCGCCGTAAAGTAAGTATTAAAGTAAGGCAGCCTTTAGGTAAAATAATGATTCCAATATTAAATGAAGATTTTGCTGAAAAAATATTGGCGGTTAAGGATTTAATTCTTGCAGAGGTAAATGTAAAGGAAATGGAACTTCTTCGTGATACTTCTGGCATACTTGTTAAAAAAATAAAACCAGATTTTAAAGTTCTTGGACCAAAATTCGGAAAGTCGATGAAAATAGTTGCAGCTGCTATTACAGTTATGACACAAGAAAATATTCAGACAATTGAAGCAGCTGGAAGCATTGTAGTTAATTCTGAAGGTCAATCCTTTGATATTTTATTGTCTGATGTTGAAATACTTTCTGAAGATATTCCTGGATGGTTAGTAGCAAACGAAGGAGCAATTACTGTTGCTTTAGACATAAATATTACTGAATCATTAAAATCTGAAGGAATAGCTAGAGAATTAGTAAATCGAATTCAGAATATTAGAAAAGAAAGTGGTTTTGAGGTAACTGATAAAATTCAAATAGAAATAGAAAAACAAGAGTTTATAAGCGAAGCAGTAGCTTCACATAAATCATATATTAGTTCTCAAACATTAGCAGTTTCAATTAATTTATTAGATAAGTTGGAACATATTGAAGCGCATTTCGTAGAAATTGACAATAACATTTCGACGAGGCTGTGGGTTTATAGAGCATAATTCGAAATACTAAAAATTAATAGACAATAAAAACAGTGGTTATGGGTGAAAAAACAAGATATTCTGACGAAGAATTGCAGGAGTTCAAGGAACTTATTCTGCAAAAACTCGATAAAGCGAAAGTAGATTATGAAACTTTAAAATCTGCTTTAAATAATACTGATGGCAATGATATTACAGATACCTCACCAACTTTTAAAGCGTTGGAAGAAGGCGCAAATGTTCTTTCCAAAGAAGAAACAGGTAAGTTAGCTCAACGTCAGGAAAAGTTTATACAACATTTACAAGGGGCATTAATTCGTATTGAAAACAAAACTTACGGAATTTGCAGAGAAACTGGAACTCTTATTCCAAAAGAAAGACTTAGAGCTGTGCCTCATGCAACACTTAGCATTGATGCTAAAAACAATCAGAAATAAAATAAATTAAACTTTATTTAACTTTTGTAAAGACCGGAACTTTGGTTTCGGTCTTTTTTTTCATTGAGTTTTATATATTTTTGCATTCATTAATAAATATTGATGAAATAGCCATTATAAATTACATTTTTACAAAATCATATGATAATTATAGCGAAACGAAGTTATACGACTAAACTAAATAATAAATTAAGTCGGGTTCAATTACATGTGACTTATTTAATAAAAATGAATTAAACACATGAAAAAACTTAGAATAGCAATTTTAATAGTACTACTAGTTTTAATTCTCGATCAGGTATTTAAAATTTGGATTAAAACACATATGCTACTTGGCGAGGAGTATAGCGTTCTTGGAAATTGGTTTTATATTCATTTTACTGAGAATAATGGAATGGCTTTCGGGCTAGAATTTGCAGGCAAATTTGGTAAAATGCTACTCAGTTTGTTAAGAATATTTGCTGTTATTGGTATTGGTTGGTACATCTATATATTATGTAAAAAGAATGAACATATTGGCCTAATAGTTAGTTCTGCTTTAATTTTGGCAGGTGCTTGTGGAAATATTATTGATAGTGCATTTTATGGTTTGATTTTTAATGAGAGTTCACCAATATGTGTTGATTGTATTCCCTCAGTAATTCTACCCGCAGAAGGAGGTTATTCAACTTTTTTACATGGGAAAGTAGTTGATATGTTGTATTTTCCAATTCTAGAGGGGCATTTTCCAAGTTGGTTTCCTTTTTGGAAAGGTGAAAGCTTTACATTTTTTAGACCAGTATTTAATTTAGCAGATTCCTCAATTACAATAGGTGTTTTATTAATAATTCTTTTTCAAAAAAGATTCTTTAAAAAAGATGAAAAATTAAATGAACAAGAATTAAAAAAAATAAATGAAGAAAGTTTTTAAAATAATAGTTATTTTTGGAACTAATTTTGTCTAGCCTCGTATAATATAATTGTTTTTTAGTCTAGAAAAATTAATAAAATATTGATGAAAACATATATCATACTCTTTTTTACAATTATTGCAACTGTGATTTTTAATACAGGGTGCAATTTTTCAAATGATTCAAATCAGGTAGATAATGATTCATTGAATAATGTTGATTTAAATGGAGAGCATTCTAAAAAAGTGAAAAAAATATTTTATAATGTCCCTTCACCAATTGAAATGACATCGGTTATTGAAAAATCAGGTGCAGAATATAAGCCTGAAATATTAAACTCGTATAAAATTGTAGACAAGTATATTAAAGTTCCAAAACAAGCATTAATTCTTGGAGTTTATGGTAGTGATTTAAGCTATGTTAGACTTTTTGATCAGATACAATTATCAATTAATTATTTGTCTTCAATTAAAAAATTATGTGATGAACTAAATATTCCTGAAGAACAGGGATCATTTGCAATAAGCAGAATGGAAACAAATATGGACAATAGGGATTCATTATTGGAAATTGTAACTGAAACATACGCTTCTGCTGATGCATATTTAAAAGAAAATGAAAGGGGCAATACTGCTACATTAGTTATATTAGGTGGATGGATTGAGGCACTCTATATTTCTACAACTATTGTAGATTTTGATTTAGAACAGAATAAAGCAATCATTGATCGGATTGCCGAGCAAAAATATTCTCTAAGTAATTTGGTAGAATTATTAAAATCATATCCTGAGGATAAGGATTTACAAGAATATTTGCCACTTTTAGAAGTACTAAAATCAAAATATGATCTTGTGCAAATTGAATACATAAAGGGTAATGTAGTAACCGAAAAAGATAAAAAACTTACTACTATAAATAGTATTGCAAAAGTTAAAATAAGTAAAACTTCTTTTGAAGATATTAAAGCATCAATACTTTCAATTAGAAGCAAAATAATTAATAATTAGAAACAAAATAATGTCAGCAAGATATGAATAGTATATTAAAAAAAGTAGCAATTGTAGCAATGGTTATGGTACTGCCATTTATAGTAAATGCACAATGTAAGGGCTTTACAAAAAAAGAGTGTATGCCTAGTTTAAAACCTTATGTTTACAATGGTCAATTAAATAGCGCTGTTCTTAACGAAGGTGATGTGGCTGAATTATTACTAACTTTTTATAGTGGTCAAGATTATAGAATTTTTGTGTGTGCTCAGGACATGCTAGGTAATGTCGAGTTTAAATTGTTGGATACAGATAGAAATACTATATTTTATAATAAAGATCATGATTTTGTAAAATTCTGGGATTTTAAATCTAATTCAACTCAACAATTAATAGTTCAAGTTCGCGTTCCTGTTGCTGAAGTAAAGAGCGAAATTGTTCAGAGTGGTTGTGTTTCAATCCTTGCTGGATTTAAAGAATAAATTTATTTTTTATATTTAAAAGGCTGCATTAAATAATAATGCAGCTTTTTTTATTTTATGGTGCAACTGAAATGATAATATTCAGAGTCTATAGTGGAAATATTTTTTATCTTTATTAAAAAGATTCCATATGAAAAATTTATTGCTGATTATTTCTATTGCATTATTCTCTAGTTCTATATATTCAAATGAATATCGCGGAAGCGCGGCTCGAAAAATAATTCCAGAATCAGATTTAGTAAGAACTAATGATAAGAACGCTTTTCCTGATTATATTTTATTTAATGAAGCTAAGCAGTTTAATTACCATAAATTTTCAAATTGGGTAAGTTCTTATTTTAATTCAGCCGAAAAGATTAGCTATAAATTAATTAGTGAAACTGTAGACAAAATAGGGTTTATTCATTATAAATATCAACAGTTATTTGATGGCAATGAAATAGAAGGAGCTGTTTATACTCTTCATACTAAAGAATCAAAAGTAATTTCATTTAATGGAGATATTTATATTAATATAAATGTATCAAATAGCTCCTTTTTTTCAGCTGAAAACGCAATCTTAATTGCAAAAAATGAAATGAAAGCAGATTTATATAAATGGGAATTGGTTTCTGAAGAGAATCAATTAAAAAGAGAAACAGGAAATCCTTCTTCAACTTACTATCCTTCCCCAAAATTGATATTGTGTAATATTTCTAAAGATGATTTTTGTTGGGCTTATAGCCTAGTGTTATATTCACATAAGCCTATAGATAAAAAAGAATTTTTTGTTAATGCTTCAACGGGTAAAATTATTAATATCAGACAAAGATTATATTCTACAGATGTTCCTGGAACTGCAGTAACAAAATATAGTGGAACGCAAACAATAACTTCTGATAGTTATAGCGGAAGTTATAGGCTTAGAGAAACAGGCAGAGGAAATGGCATTGAGACTTATAATGCATTAACCGGAACTGATTATGGAGCTGCTGTTGATTTTATTGATACTGACAATAACTGGAATAATGTTAATGCCCAACAAGATGAAGTTGCAACTGATGCGCATTGGGGAACAGAAAAGACATACGATTATTTTTATATTAATCATGGGCGAAATAGTATTGATAATAATGGGTTTAAACTAATAAGTTATGTGCATTATGATCTCGATTTTCCAAATGCTTTTTGGGATGGACAGAGAATGACATATGGTGATGGAGGTGGCACATATACTCCTTTTACTGCTTTAGATATTTGTGGTCACGAAATTACTCATGGTCTTGATGAAAACACTGCAGGTCTTATATACCAAGATGAGTCGGGTGCATTAAATGAAGGGTTTAGCGATATTTTTGGAACAGCAATAGAGTTTTATGCAAAACCTTCTTTAGCCAACTGGACAATGGGTGAAGATATTGGTAATATTATACGCTCCATGTCTAATCCAAATTCTTATGGTGATCCAGATACTTATCATGGAACAAATTGGGCAACTGGTACTGCCGATTATGGTGGGGTTCATACAAATAGTACTGTGTTAAGCCATTGGTTCTATTTGGTTTGTCAAGGAGGAACTGGAACAAATGATATTGGTAATGCATATTCTGTAAATGGAATAGGAATAACATCAGCCGAAGATGTTGCTTTTAGAATGTTAACAGTCTATATGACTCCAAGTTCTACTTATGAAGATGCAAGATTCTTTGCAATGGTTTCAGCAATTGACTTATTTGGTCCATGTACATCACAGGTTGAAACTGTAACAAATGCAATGTATGCAGTTGGTTTAGGAACTTATTATATGCCATCTGTAGTAGCAGATTTTAGTTCGCCATATACTGCAGGTTGTTCGGCACCATTTATAGTTAATTTTCAAAATCTATCAAATAATTCATCTTCTTTTATCTGGAATTTTGGAGATGGAACAACAAGCACATTAGTAAGCCCATCTCACACATATAGTAGTGTTGGTAATTTTAATGTTACTCTTATTGCAAATGGTGGAACTTGTGGAAAAGATACTACAATAAAAAATTCATTTGTCTCAATAAGTGAAGCAAATCCATGTTTAATTATATTACCATATACTGGATCTGCCGCAACACAAACTGCCTGTTCTGGAAAACTATATGATGGTGGGGGACCAATAGGAAATTACGCAGATAATTCAGACGCTATAATTACAATTTCTCCTGTAGGTGCTACAAGTGTTAATTTGAATTTTGTTTCATTTGATATTGAGCCTGGAGATAACGGAACTTGTAATTTCGATTATGTCGAATTATTTGATGGAGTAAATACAAGCTCAACATCATTGGGTAAATTCTGTAACTTAAATGGTAGTCCTGGAAGTATTTCTTCTACTGGTGGGTCAATTACTTTATTACTTCATAGTGATCAAAGTTTAAATTTAAGTGGTTTCGAGGTCGATTGGACATGTTCTATTGCAAATACACCACCAATAGCAATGTTTTCAAACGTTGTTGTAACAACTTGTACCGGAGATGTCGATTTTGTTGATCAATCTACTAATGGCCCAACTTCGTGGCTTTGGAATTTTGGTGATGGAATAACTTCTACTCTTCAAAATCCATCTCATAACTATTTTAATAATGGAAATTATAATGTTTCTTTAACTGTTTCGAATAGTTATGGCTCCGATGTTATAACAAATAATTCTTTAATTACTGTAAATAGGCCAAATTCACCAATTGTAATAGGAGATACTGTTTGTACTAATCTTTCTGCTTCTTTAAATGCAAATGGAAATGGTGTAATAAATTGGTTCGCAAATGCTTCAGGAGGTTTATCGTTATTTTCTGGACAAACTTTTAATACTCCTCAACTTTTATCTTCTTCAACTTATTATGTAGAAAACTTCATAGTAAGTCCTTCACAATATGTTGGCGATACAAGATCTTCGGCTGGTGGTAGTATTTTTACTGCGGCAAATGTGCACTATCTTATTTTTGATTGCCTTATACCATCTAAACTTGTTTCAGTTGAGGTAAATGCTTCTACTGCTGGAATTCGAGTAATTCAACTTAAAAATGCTGCAGGAACTATTCTAGATTCAAGAAGTGTAAATATTCCTGTGGGTACAAGTCGCATAAATCTTAATTTTGATTTACCAATTGAAAATAATCTGCAATTAGTAGGGCCTCTAAGTCCAAATTTATGGAGAAATGATGCTAATTGCACTTTCCCTTATCAGATTTCAAATTTAATTTCAATTAACTCAAGTAGTGCAGGTACTTCAAGATATTATTATTTTTATGATTGGGAAGTAAAAGAACCTGATTGTATGAGTCCTCGTATTCCGGTTACTGCTATTGTTGAGAATTGTCAAAAAATAGAAGAAAATTATATAAATCAATTTAATATTTACCCAAATCCTGTAATAGATTATTTTATTGTTGAGAACCTTAAAAATAATCAAATCAACAGTGTGATTTTTTCTGATATGTACGGCAAGCAATTGGATATAAGGTATTCAGAAACAAATTCGAATGTTATTAAATTTGAAACTAAGAATATTTCACAAGGTTTATATTTTATAACTATTCATACTTTAAATGGTAGTTTTTCAAGTAAAATATTCTTAACTAAATAACAAAAAAAATGTCTTTATATAAAGGCAACTATTTTTTCGTTTTTTTAGTCTAATTATTGTATTATTTAATAAAAATACAGTAATTCTTTATTATTAAGTGTTTTGTGATTTTGATTTTTTCAAAGAATATTCAAACTTAAATTGTTTTTATACGTATAAATACGCTAAAAATACAGTAAAAATACCTAAAGGAATAAAATATAATAAATAATAACCATTAAATCAATTACCTATGAAAAAAGTGCTTTACGCATTTCTTGCGCTAGTTATTTTTGCTGGTTTTTCAATACAAACCAGTATTGCACAAATTAGCAAAGGTGGAACTCCTTTAAGTTTCTCAAATAAATCTACTCTTACAAATGTATACGACGAAAGGGTCTTTCCTGGTATTGATGTAAATCAAGCATTAAAAGAAGATTCAGCTCATCAGGGTGCTCTTTGGGCAGGTCGTTCAATTCCCGTTGATTTGGATATGCAGTACGCAGGAACATGGAGTACTTTACCTGATGGCACTAAAATTTGGAGATTGAAAATAACTTCATTGGGCGCAAAAGCATTGGGTGTTTGTTATGATAATTTTTTCATTCCTGAAGGAGGAAAACTTTTTTTATATAATGAATTTGAAACACAGGTTATTGGTGCATATACTTCTGAGAATAATCCTGCAAATGGAATATTTTCAACTGAGTTAATTCAAGGATCTTCAGTAATCTTAGAGTATATTTCTCCAAAAGTAATTGCAACTAAAGTAGATCCTAATAAAATTTTAATAGGAGCAATTAATGGAAATAAAATTACAAATACAAAAGCTGCAGTAATTGGAAATCAAACCCCTAGAATTAGTATCTCTAATATTGCATACGTTTATAAAAATGTTCCTTTTTTAGATAGATATGATGTTACAAAAACCACAGGATGGGGTGCCTCATTAGCTTGCGAAGTAAATGTGAATTGTTCAGAAGGAACAAATTGGCAATCCGATAAAAGAGGTGTTGCTGAAATTTTCTTACTTGAAAATGGTTCATGGGGTTGGTGTACTGGATCGCTAATTAATACTACAAATAATAGTGGAACGCCATATTTTTTAACAGCGGATCATTGTCATGGTATGGGTACTACTTTTGCTACTGCTGTTGAAATGACTCAATGGCAGTTTTATTTCAAATACGAAGGAGCAACTTGCCCAGATCCAGGTACTGAGCCAACATATAGTACTCTAACTGGTTGTACGCTTAAAGCTTCAAGCCCTATAAGTGGTGGTTCAGATTTTTGTTTGGTTTTGTTGACTACAACTCCAACTTTAGCACAAAGTCCATATTATAATGGTTGGGATAGAACAGCTACTGCTGCAACAAGTGGTGTTGGAATTCATCATCCTGCTGGTGATATTAAAAAAATATCAACTTTTACTTCTACATTAACAACTACACAATGGAATGATGGAACTTATACTGGTGCAGCCGGTGCTCATTGGGCTGGTTCTTATATCGCAACTACAAATGGTTGGGGACAAACCGAAGGAGGTTCTTCGGGTTCACCAATTTTCAACCAAAATCATAGAGTTGTTGGTACTTTAACTGGGGGAACTACTGCAAGTTGTACAACAGGATCCTCTTTTGATTATGGCAAGTTTTGGTATCATTGGGATCAGGCTGGTGCTGCTAGCACTCAAAGATTACAACCTTGGCTTGATCCTGTAAGTGCAGGTTCTACTGTTGTAAATGGTTATGACCCTTTTGCAGGATTTCCTGATTTTTATGGAACTCCAACTACATTGTATCAAGGTGGAACTGTTAATTTTACCGATATTACTAATGGTGCAACAACATGGTTATGGCAATTTGAAGGTGGTTCACCTGCTACATCTATTGTTCAGAATCCAACAAATATAACTTATAATCAGCAAGGAACATATAGGGTTTCTTTAACAACAAATACTCCTGTTGCTGGTACTCAAACAACCGAAAAAGTTGGATATATTACTGTTTTACCAGGTTCTCCAAATACAACTATTTGGTGTGATGATTTTACCAGTGCGGCAAATTGGACAATAAATACTTCAGGTGGGTATACTGATGTTTGGGCAATAACAACTGCAGCTCCAACTGGAACTTACAGTGCTTCTATGGGAAGAATAAATTCTTCTTCTGCTGGAAATTATGCATTATTTGATTCTGATGCTAAAGGTGCAGCTGGTGATAATCAATGGACAAATTTAACTACTACTAATGGTCAAACATGTACTGGTTACGAAGCTGTATTCTTGAAATTCGAACAGAACTATCGTAAATTTTATGATAGTACTATTGTCTATGTAAGTAGTGATAATTTTGCAACTTCAACCCGTTATGTAATAAATGAATCTTATGCAAATAATGATGCATCAACAAATCCTGATGTAATTAGAATAGATATTACAAGTGCTGCTGCAGGTAAAGCTAACGTGAAAGTTAGGTTTACATTTAGAAGTACTCAAAACATGAGTACAAATGCTGGCTGGGGATATGCTTGGGAAATTGATGATGTTTGTCTTGAAGGAGTTTTACCTGGATTTAGTTTGCCAGTTCCTAATTTTACTGCAACTACAAGTAAAAAAATTAGTCCTTCTCAATCTGTAAGTTATCAGGATTTATCTCAATATGCTACTTCTTGGTTATGGACATTTGAAGGTGGAACTCCAGCAACTTCTACATTACAAAACCCAACAGGTATTGTTTATAATACACAGGGATATTATGATGTTACTCTTAAGGTAACAAATGCAAATGGATATGTTTCAACTACCAAAACAGATTATATTCATGTATTCTACGATTGTAGTTTTGATTCTAATGTACAGGATGATGATGGAAATTCTGTCTATTTGGTTCCTGGAGCTGTAACGGGTTATACACCTGGTCATAACTCTGAACAAATTGCAGCATATGCAGATAAATTTACAATTGGTAATTTAACAGGTAAAGTAAAATCTCTACTTGTTGCTGTTGGATTAGCTGATATTGTAAGTGCTACAACTAATGTAACATTTACAATCTGGAATAATAATGCTGGAGTACCTGGTACTGTTTTGGCAACTCGAGTAGTTGCAGTAAAGGATTTGCTTGCAGGATATTTAAATACAGTTGAATTTACACCAACAGCTGTTGGTAGTACATTTTTTGCCGGATTCCAGTTAACATATGCTGCTAGTCAGGATACTTTTGCTTGTTATTTGGCAAATGGCGGTGTTGGAAGAACTAATACTGCTTATGTTTATTCAGGCGGTGCATGGGTTACTTATGAATCTAAGTATGCTGTTAACGGTTCACTATATATATTGCCAGAATTTTGTTTTGATAAGCCAGCTGCTAGTCTACCTGTAGCTGATTTTTATGCTAGTCAGACTGAAATTGCACCTGGTGCTAATATTAGTTTTACTGATCAAACAACAGGTGGGACTGCACCAACAGCTTGGTCATGGACTTTAACCGGTGCTGTACCTGCTACATCTACAGTTCAGAATCCGCCTACAGAAAATTATGCGGCAGCTGGTTTGTATGATGTAACATTAAATGCAACTAATGCAAACGGAACCGATCCTGAAACTAAAGTAGGATATATTCATGTTTCCGCTACTTCTAATATTGTTTTCTGGAATTTTCCTTTAACAACAGATAATGCAACTGCCGATGGTGGTATTGCAATTAATACTACGAAAACTATAACTAACTGGGGTGCACCAACTGCTCAAACATATGCTACTACTGGCGCCACAACACGTTGTGCAAGTACAACTAAATGGGATGCTGCAAATACTGCTGCAACCGGAGCTTGGTCAGTTACTTTTGCTACTACTGGTTATACAAATATTAAATTGTCTTCTAAGCAATCGGCTCCAACTTTAGCCTCTTCGCCCCGTGATTTTTCGGTTTATTATAATGCTGGTAATGGATATCAATATTTAACTGATGTTCATCCAATGACAGCGGCTGGAACTTGGACTCAAGCAGTTTTAAATAATGTACAGTTGCCTTCGGATTGCGATAATAATCCTTCGGTAGAAATTGTTTGGTATAAGACCTCAGATGTTTCTGCAAGTGGTGGAGCAGTAACTGCAACAGCAACTTCCCTTATTGATGATATTTATGTGACAGGAGAAGCTTGTACTACACTTCCTGTTGCAGCGGGAACAATTACCGGACCTTCTCCTGTTTGTCAGGGTTCTACTGGTAATGTTTATACCGTTCCAGTAATTACAGGAGCTTCGGTATATAATTGGACCGTTCCAACTGGTGCAACTATTACTGCTGGAAATTATACTAATTCAATTACTGTAAGCTTTGCACAAAATCAAGCTGCCGGTAATATTACAGTTTATGGTGAAAACTTGTGTGGTAATGGTACTGTTTCTCCTAATAAGGCGGTAGCATTTACAGCTGTTCCTGCCATACCTGGTCCAATAACAGGTAGTCAATCTGTTTTAAATGGCCAGACTGGAATAGCTTATTCAGTTCCTGCAGTTAGTGGAGCAACAAGTTATACCTGGACAGTTCCTAGTTTTGCAACTATTGCTTCTGGTGCAACAACAAATAATATTACTGTAAATTATGCTTGCCCTGGTACTAAT
>CAIQJL010000009.1 GCA_903872185.1 uncultured Bacteroidota bacterium
ACCATATTCCTACCACTGGACTTCAGGTCAGACAACAGCTGCTGCAACAAATCTTACAACTGGTTGGCAGTATGTTACTGTAACCGATTATTGTAAATCAAAAAAAGATTCTGTTTTAATAGGCAGTATGCCAATATTACAAACAAGTATTACCTCTTCAACGCCCGCTAATTGTATTGCAACTGCAAATGGTAGCGCAACAGTTACTGCAACAAATGGAGGTTCTCCATATACATATTTATGGACATCGGGTGAAGCCACAGCAACAGCCACAGCACTTGGTGCAGGCTGGAATTATGTTACTGTAAGTGATGTTTGCTCAACAATAAAAAAAGATTCAGTAAATATTTCGGTACAATCAGCTTTAGTTGCAACTGTATCATTAACAGCACAAGCAAGCTGTCCAACTTCAACAAATGGATCAGCTTCTGTTGCGATAACCTCAGGTGTTGCGCCTTTTAGTTATTTGTGGTCAACAACTGCAACAACACCTGCAATAAGTAATTTGCCTGTAGGCTGGGTTTATGTAACAATTACTGATGGTTGTGGTCCAAAGAAAGATTCTGTTCAGGTAACAAATATGCCATTGGCTCAGATATCGCTAAGTACAGAAAATATTTTACTTACTTGTGCAAGTGATTTTGGTACAGTAACTGTGTTAACTCAAAACGGTGTTGCACCATATAGTTATACCTGGAATGATTTAGGGGTTGTTGTAAGTCCAACACGAAATAATTTATCACCAGGGTGGTATTTTGTTACGGTTACTGATGTTTGTAACGTACCTTTTATTGATAGTGTAAGAGTAAATAACTTACCAGAAGTTACAACTTCAATAACAGGTTCTGGTATTGCATCATGTTCAATAGGTGGTGATGGAATAGCAACAGTACAGGCAATTTCAGGTGTGCCACCATATAGTTATTTATGGTCAACCGGAAGTACAACAGCTACCGTTAACAATTTACTTACAGGATGGCAATATGTATCGGTAAGTGATTTTTGTGTTACTCATGTAGATTCTGTTTTAATTGGCAGTATGCCACCTTTAGTAATTGACATTACCGATTCAACAACTGTAAGTTGTTTAGGCGGAACCAATGGTACTGCAACAGTAACTGCAACAGAAGGTGGAGCACCATATTCATATTTATGGACATCAGGTGAAATTACCGCAACAGCAATTAATTTACAAGCTGGTTTGAACTTTGTTACAGTTACCGATGCCTGCGGAACCAAAAAAGATTCTGTAATAATAACTGTAAGTGCTCCAATGTCGATAGCTATTACTGGATCTTCACCAACTTCATGCGCCGGTGGTAATAATGGAGGCGGGCAGGTTACAGCAACTAACGGATCGATACCCGTTACATATTTATGGTCAACAAATAATTTATTTTCCGATACTTTAAATGAAAATGCATTTGCAGGCAATTTAAATAATGCATGGAATTATATTAGAGTTACAGATTTCTGTACATCAATAATTGATTCGGTGCAAATTGGATTTTTACCTGTGTTAAGTGCAAGCATTACATTTAGCGTACCTGCTTCATGTGTTACAGTTGCTGATGGTAAAGCCAGTGTTACTGCAATAAATGGTGCAGCACCTTATACTTATTTATGGAGTGATGTTGCAGCAACTACAGGTTTTGTTGCTTTAGATTTATTACCTGGCTGGAATTACGTAACTGTAACCGATCAATGCGGAACAGCAGTTGATTCGGTAAATATGTCGAATTTACCAGCACTTTCAATAAGCACTACTTCAATAAGTTTAGTTTCATGTGCTGGTGGTAGTAATGGTTCTGCTGTTGTTACAACAACAAATGGGGTAGCTCCATTTACTTATCTCTGGAGTACTACAGAGGCTAATGATACAGCAATAACACTTATTACCGGTTGGAATTATGTTACCGTTACAGATATTTGTGGTTCTTTAAAAGATTCAATAAATGTAATGGTTGTACCAGTTGTTACTGCAATTTATGATAGATTAAATGATATTTATTGTTTTGGTGATTCTACTGCAAGAATTGTAGTAGAACCAGTAAATGGTCTTGCTCCATATACCTATATTTGGGGCGATACTACTTTAACCACTAATGATAGAACTGGATTAACTGCAGGTAAATATTTATTTACAGTAACCGATGGTTGTAATTCAACTTATGTTGATTCGATAGTTGTTGATCAGCCAGGAGCGTTGTCGCTTTCAATGATAACAACAAATGTTTCATTTACCGGATTATCTGATGGTGCAATAGATTTAATTATGTCTGGAGGTAACCAACCTTATTCTTATAACTGGTCTAATTCTGTTGTTTTCGAAGATCAGGCAGCTATTCCTGAAGGTGTTTATTACATTACTGTAACAGATAACAATGGTTGCTTAATTGTTGATAGTACAACAATAGTTACCGATTCATGGCATATCGAAATATATAAGTCCTTTACTCCAAATGGTGATGGTAAAAATGACGTATGGAATATTAAATATATTTCTGCCTACCCAAATTGTAGTGTAACTATTTTTAACGAATGGGGAATGCAGGTATTTGAATCTACCGGTTATGAGACTGCTTGGGATGGTACAAACAAAAGTGGAAATAAACTTCCTGCAGCAACATACTATTATATTATCGACTTAAAAGATGGGTCGAAGGTTTATACCGGTTACGTAACATTAGTTAAATAATTAGAAAAAGATCATGATTATGCAAAAGATATTTTTCACAATAGCAGTAATGGTTTTATTTCAGAGTGCATTTGCTCAGCAATTAACTTCTGTTAGCCAGTACATGGAAAACAAATACGTATTTAATCCTGCAGCTGTAGGTACGTTGCCATATAGTCCTCTTGCTTTATCTTATAAAAGAATGTGGACCGGCGTAGATGATGCTCCAACAAATCAGATGATAAGTTCGCATTTTCAGGCAGCAGATAACATGGGCATTGGTGGTAAAATTTTTAATTATTCAGCAGGTGCTATGTCGAAAATGGGAATTGAAGGCACATATGCATATCAATTACCAATAGGAACAAGCGGTGCAAAATTATCGTTAGGTTTATCGGCTCAGCTGTATCAGTTTTATTTAAATAAAAATAAATTAACATTAGAGCAACAAGATGATGACATAATGATGTTTGGTTCAGAAAAACTTATTTCACCTGATGCTGCTTTTGGTGCATATTATTATACCGATAAATATTTTGCAGGATTATCTGCTTATCAACTGTTCAATCGCAAGGTTGATTTGATGACAGACAACATTATAGAAAACAGACAGGTTAGACATTACTTTTTAAGTGCAGGATATAATTTTGATATTAATTCTAACTTCTCTATTGAGCCATCATTTTTAGCTAAAGTAATTGAAGCTGGTATTGCTCAGATTGATATTAATGCAAAAGTAATGTATAAACAAACTGTTTGGTTAGGCTTATCGTATAGAACAAAAGATGCAATTGTTGTAAACCTTGGTTTACGTAAAGATCGTTTTATCTTTGGTTATTCATTTGACTATTCAATTACTGATATAAAGAAATATAATGTAGGTTCGCACGAGTTATTCTTTATTGTTAAGTTTAACAGATCGAAACCAAAATTGTAGAAGAAATAGCACGCAGATAACGCAGATTTGGCGGATTAACGCGGATTTAATATTAACGTCATGGCGGGCTTCGACCCGCCATCTCCTTTTTAGGTATAGTAGTTTCTGTCACACTTTGTTGGCACAAGTTTTAAGCAAGAGTCAAACAATCATTTATTGCTCAATTAACTCTACAAGATGAGCATCTGGAGTATATAAAAAGATACATTTTTTTCCCTGAAAGGCTTCAGAATTAAAATATTCCAGAGCTTTATAATTTAATAGCTCTAATTTATTTACAGTAGCAATTATATCGGTTACTTTGTAAGCAATATGATAGTAACTTATTCGTTTTTTTAAGAGTTTAAAAACAACCGATTCTTCGCCCATAGGTTCAACTAATTCTATAAAAGTGCCATCAGAAACTTTAACAAAACACACTTTTACTTTTTGAGAATCTACTAAATAAACTTTTGAAATATTTTCTTTACTAAATAATTCAGAATAATGAATTATAGAGCTTTCAATACTGTCAACCAACAAACCAACATGATGAAATGTTAGTTTAGTTAATTCTAGATTCTCACCTAACATAAATAATTTTGCTATTTGTTTTTTGCAATAATTGTGTTTACCATTTCACCAACATTTTTCCAACCCTGAATTTCAGCAGTTGTAAAACGAATTTTGAATTTCTTTTCCATTGCAACAACAATTTGAATGTGTGTTAAAGAATCCCATTCATCAATATCATTAGCCGTTGTTTCGGTTGTAATAACTAAATTGTCAATGTCTAGAATATCAATAAAAATATCGTTAATTTGTTTTAAAACTTCAGTTTGCTCCATTATTATATTTGTTTTTTAATTTTTACTTTTCTTTAAAAAAGCACCATACATTATTGAAATTTTATGTTTCTCTGCTTTTTCGGGTGATACATCTTCTGATAAAAAATATTTTTCTGAAGAAATTTCGAATCCTGATTGTGTAATAAGTTCCTGAATTTCTTTTACATTTCTAAAGAGAAAAATATGGTCGATTGCAGGCGCATTAGTGGGCGTTGTTATAAATACAGTTCCATCAACAGTTAATAAGCTATTTAATTTTAATAATAATTTTAATGGGTCCTCAACATGTTCTAGTACTTCGCCCATTGAAATAAAATCATAACAATTTTCTTTCTTAAAATCGAAAATATTTGACAAATTAAAATTTATCCGGCTGTCTTCTATAAAGTTTTTTGCTAAATCAATAGAAGTCTGACTAATATCAACAACAGAAAAAACAGTGTTTTTATCAAGAATTTCTAAAGCTTTTGAAAGATATAAACCATGACCAGCACCAATTTCCAGGTAATTAGTCACTTTATCAGAATATTTAGGCAAAGTGTTAATATAGTAATCATAAATCTGATAATGGTGTTTCCATAAAAATTGCGATAACAACAAGCCATGCATGTAATACTCCATTGTTTCAGGATTTGCATAAACTCTTTTGTTAACCTCGTCAAAAGTACTGCTTGTGTATTTATCTGTATAAATAAATTCAATAGTTTCTGTTGTTACATCTGCAATCATTTTCAAGTAACAATCAATGGCGTAATCAATAGTTTTGTTATTCGTTTTTAAATACTTATTATACTTAAGCATAAAATTATTAGCTCTTTCGTAGTATAAGTCGTCGAACTCGGCAATGTTTTTTTTAAGTTTTTTTGCATGAAGAGGACTTAAAACTTCTATTTTATTATAAATATCGTTTATGAAATTACTCATTTTTTTATTTTGATAAAGTTCGTTTTTTCTTTAACATCATTTGTGTCTAAAATCCAGTAATTTTTTTTTGCTGAAAACCCTAAATTTAAATAATGATCTTGAACAATTACATTTTTAACTGTTGGAATATATTCTCCAATAATAGTTTTAAAACCATTCTCCCTTGCGGTTTTAACAATTTGATTTAAAACAAAATTTTCCATTCCTCTTTTTAACACTCTGCAACTCATAAACCAGGTATCAATAAAAACGCTATTTTCATTTTCCTTTTTTAAAATAACAGAGCAAATTAAACCATTATCGCCAAATTTATCTTCCAGAGTAAAGGCAAAGGTAAAATATTTATCAGAAATTGAAATAGATTCAATATCAGATTCGGTGTAGCGTACAGTTCTTAAATTAAATTGATTAGAACGTTGCGAAAGCTGAGCTATTCTTGGGATATTAAATTTATTAAAGGGTTCAACTACCGAAAACATATTTAAACTTTTTAAAAAGTCATCCTCATTTGTAAACGCTTTTTGTAAAACTACGCGTTTAGCTTCCACCTGGTATAGTTTTGTTCTTTCTGCATCTTCATTTGAGAAAGAAACTGTTTCGAATAAATTTTGTGTATATAAAAATTCCAAATATTCAGCAGGATCCTCGGGTAACTCGGGAACAGTGATATCTAAAATATTTTCTTTTACTATATTTCTTTCAAATGGGTTATCGTCCAAAAATACCATTGAATCGAAACCAATATTTAAAATACTTTGTATTTGCCTTATGTTATCAGCTTTGTTTTCCCAATTTGCCATAAATACAGCAATATCATCAAGCCTCAGTACCATATCAGGGTGCTTTTCAAACGGCTCTTTTGCAATCGATTCGGTATTTTTACTGCAAACACAAAGTATTATTCCACGGTTTTTAAGTTTCTTAATCCAATATTGAAATTCGGTAAATGCTTTTCCTATTCCAAGACTTCCTAATTGAATATTTTCTATACCATCGTCGCCAATTACTCCACCCCAAAGAGTATTATCTAAATCAAGAATTAAACATTTTTTAAATTTACCGTAAATAGATGCAATTAAATCAACAGTTATAGCAGAAATATTAGGTAGCACATCAATACTTAAAACCATTTCGGTTGAAACATAAACAGAACTCATAAAGAAATTGCTCTTTCCTACCTGGTTTTGAATTGACGAGATATCGCATAAGTAAAAATTTGAATTATTTGATGCAAATAACATTAAATCGTAATTTAATTTACGAAGCTGAAAAAGAAATGACGACTCGGTTTTATTAGCATAATTACCGAACACAGCATCGTTTATTTCAGAATAGTTATAGTAAATTATTTTTGCGTTTAAATTAGTGCTAATTGTTACATTAATATTTTCAATTAGTTCGAGCTGATTCTTTGCAAGATTTTTATATTCGGAAGGGCTTAATTTGTTATACTTTAAAAGTAATTTATGTGAAGATTGAAAAATAATAACTACTTCCGGTTTATATTCATAAAGCTCCGAGGTTTGGTCGAAAACCTGACGTTCTATTTGGTTAAAATCTGCTTCCAAAATTTGAAAATCAAAACCATAATTATAACCGGTTCCACGAATTGCTTCAGAAAGAAACTGAGTGGAAGTATCTCCTAACAAAGCAACTTTAATGGATTTAAGATTCGAAAAATCTTTTTTTAAGTTCTTTTTTAATTGTGAGAAGGATATCATTTTATAAATTCTCTAAAACTCTTTTTTCCAATTAGATTTAAGAAACTTTTTTGAATTAATTAAAATTTTCAATTTTCTTAATTTTATCACAGAATTATAATTAATAAAACACCCAAAACCCTGTCATCTTGAGGCACTCGAAAGATATGCCCGCGCTCTTGCACATTCTTCGAGAACCTCAGAATGACCCTGTTAAGTATTTTGGGATGATATTTAATCTCATTATATTTTGTATATTAATAAAAATTCAAAACAGTTTCTAAAGTTCAACAATTTTTTTCAATGAATCATTAAGCATTAAACTAAATTTATCAGCACCTTTTGGATTAAAATGTGTATAATCTACATAATCATCTAAAGTAAACTTAGTATATTTTCCAAAATTCACATAAAACACTGATTTATTATCAGCTTTCGATTTAAAAAGATTGTCGAAATACCTTACGGTAGAATCATTAAAACTATTAATCTCTAAATCCCGCATTGGCATATTTACCAAAATCAGTTTTATTTTATTCTCTTTAGCAAAAGATAGAATATTTTCAAAGTACTTCATTTGAACAGGTAATATATTTGAATCGTATGATTTTTTATCGTTTGGACTTGCTTTTGTGATAGGCTTAACAATATACTGACCATTTTCTTTAAGATATGATTTTTCTGAATCTGGAGTTTTGATAATTAACGATTTTATACCAAGAATAAAATATGGAAAAGTATTAGTAATGTTAAGTGTAACGTATTCACTTAGTTTATTTTCAGTAGGTTTAAAAGAATACCAAGGAAGAGAATCTTTTTTAATTTCAAAATCTTTTTGGTATTCTTTATCAAAAAACTTATTAAAAGCATAGTTTCTGGAGTCTGTTAAAAAAGAAAACTGAAGATAACTAACTCCGACTATTGCATATTTACATTTTAGTGCATTATGTTCTTTCAGGTATTTTAATTTGTAATACATTTGATTAAAAGCATCGTTATCATGAGAAAAGTTGAAAGAAGAAATTGCTTTAATATTTTCGGGATTTACACCTCTGTAAAACTTTGAGCTTCCTAGTATTAATAAATCATATTTTAGCTTTGTTGCATTAGTAAAGCTTTGGGCTATCTGTTGTTCGGTTGAAATGCCCATTATCCTTGTAACAATGTCCGTAATATTTAAAATATATAGCAATACTATTCCTGAAATAAGGATGCCAAATAGTAATATTTTAAAGAATAGTTTCTTCATTTAAAACTGAAAATAAATAAAACTCTTACTACCAAATTTACCTAGAAAAACAATTAGCAAAGCTAAAGTAATATATGCACTCCATCTGATAACAACATGCCTTTTTTTCAAAAACTCAACCGGACTTTGTTTTGATTGCATTAATTGAACTGCTTCCATTATTAATATAGAGCAAATAATTATTGCATAATCAATTCTTTTTAGACCAACAACTTCCGGATCGAATCCTTTAAAATTGAAAATGTTAGTAATAATATAAACCGCATCAGAGACTGAATGTGCTCTAAAAAATATAAATGTAAAATTCACAAAACTAAATGTAAGTATTACGCTTATAGCATTAAAAATAATAGGTGGAATCTTTTTTGCTAGCCGTTTTCTGCGCTTAGCCAGAAGTAATTCTATACATATCATTACACCATTTAATACTCCAAGAATAATAAAATTCCAGCCAGCTCCATGCCAAAGTCCGCTTATTGTAAAAGTTATTAGTAATGCAATAATTATAGCTATTGTACCATGATTTCTATATTTTATTGCAATGGGTTCATATAAATAATCTCTCAGCCATGATGAAAGAGAAATATGCCACCTTGTCCAAAATTCAGAAACTGTTTTTGACTGGTAAGGCAAATTAAAATTCTTCATTAAATTAAAACCTAAAATTCGCGCTGTACCAATTGCAATATCTGAGTATCCCGAAAAATCGCAATAAACCTGAAATGCAAAAAACACTGTAGCTAGTAAAAGAGGAAAACCTGAATACATATGCGGTTCAGAATAAACAGAGCCAACATAAACTGCTAATCTATCTGCAATAACCATTTTTTTAAAAGCTCCCCATAAAACAAGCTTTAATCCTGAAGTAATTCTTTCGTAATCAAATTCTTTTTTTGTTCGAAATTGCCATAAAAGATTTTGAGGTCGCTCAATTGGACCCGCAACCAACTGAGGAAAAAACATAACATAGAGCGAATAAATCCCAAAATGTTTCTCAGCTTTTTGTCGACCGTAATAAATTTCCATTGTATAACTCATTGCCTGAAAAGTATGGAAAGACAATCCTACAGGTAACAATATTGATAAATATGGTATTGGATTCTGAAAACCTGCACCGTGCAAGAGTGAAGTTAAGTTTTCGTTAAAGAAATTATAATATTTAAAAACAGACAGAACCCCAATATTTGCAATTAAACTAACGATTAAAAAAAGTCTCCGTCTTTTTCCCTTAGCATTTTCAATTAAAATTCCTGCAAAATAATCAACAACTATAGTAAAGCCAAGAATAAGAATGTAAACAGGAACAAAAACCATGTAGAAATAACAACTGCTTGCTAGAAGTAACATCCACCTATATTTATGGGGAGATGCAAAATAAATTATTGCAATAATTATAAAGAAAAATAGAAAATGAAAAGAATTAAACAACATAATTATTCTAACTTCTAATAATAAAATTTAAATATTTTCATTTTCAATAAGCTGCACAGGCATGTATGTCAGCAATATAGGCCATGGGTTTTTTATATATTTCTCAAAGATAAAGTTTATTTTTCATTTTTTAATTATAGAATAAATTTCAAACTTTTTTGATTATGAACGTCTAGTCTTTTTTAAAATAAAAAAATGAAACTAGTTATTTGCTAAAGTTTTAAAATTAATATAGGTTTACAGAAAAATAATATTCATGCTTGTTAAAGCTTATGCAAGTGCAGTTCATGGCATAAATGCTACTACAATAACTGTTGAGGTTAATGCGACTCAAGGTATTAAATATTTTTTAGTAGGCCTTCCGGATAATGCTGTTAAAGAAAGTCTGCAAAGAATAGAATCTGCGTTAAAAACTAATGGCTATAAAATGCCAGGGCAAAAGCTTATAATTAATTTAGCTCCCGCCGATCTTAGAAAAGAGGGTTCTGCCTATGATTTACCTTTGGCATTAGGAATTCTTGCAGCCTCTGGCCAAATAAGCAGTGATAAATTAAAAGACTACGTTATTATGGGCGAGCTTTCATTAGATGGAAGTTTACAACCAATAAAAGGCGCATTACCAATTTCAATTCAAGCAAAAGAAGAAGGATTTAAAGGATTTATTTTACCCGAAACAAATGCTCGAGAGGCTGCTGTTGTTAGTGATTTAAATGTATATGGAGTAAATAATCTTAAAGAAGTTATTGATTTTTTTGAAGATAAAAAGATGCTTAATCCTGTTGTTGTAAATACTCATGAAGAGTTTTATAACAATTATGATAAATACGATTTTGATTTTGCAGATGTAAGAGGCCAGGAAAGCGTAAAGCGTGCATTAGAAATTGCAGCTGCCGGTGGTCATAATATTATAATGATTGGTCCTCCGGGTGCAGGAAAAACAATGCTTGCAAAACGAATCCCAACTATACTTCCTCCTCTTACTTTACAAGAAGCACTAGAAACAACAAAAATTCATTCAGTAGCAGGAAAAATTGAAAAGGACACTTCACTAATGACCAGAAGACCATTTCGTTCACCACACCACACAATTTCTGATGTGGCATTAGTCGGAGGTGGTACTTTTCCGCAACCAGGTGAAATTTCACTCGCTCATAATGGGGTTTTATTTTTAGATGAGTTACCTGAATTTAAAAGAACAGTTCTTGAAGTAATGCGACAACCTCTTGAGGATAGAGTTATAACAATTAGCAGAGCGAAATTTACTGTTGATTATCCTGCAAGTTTTATGCTCGTTTCTTCTATGAATCCTTGCCCCTGCGGATTTTATAACCATCCCGAAAAAGAGTGTGTTTGCTCACCTGGTGTTGTTCAAAAATATTTAAGTAGAATCTCTGGTCCGCTTTTAGATAGAATTGATATTCATTTAGAAGTAGTTCCTGTGCCATTTGATAAATTAACATCAGAACAGCATAAAAGTGAAACCAGTGCTTCGGTTCGCGAACGTGTTATTGCTGCAAGAAAAATACAGGAAGAACGCTTTAGGGGAATTAATGGCATTCATAGTAATTCGCAAATGAATTCAAAACTATTTCACCAATATTGTAAAATTGATATTGCCGGAACCGAATTGCTTAAAAATGCGATGTCGCGTCTTGGCTTATCTGCTCGTGCTTACGACAGAATTTTAAAAGTAGCGAGAACTATTGCAGATCTTGAAAATGAATTAAATATAAAAACACAACATCTTGCAGAAGCAATTCAATACAGAAGTCTTGACAGAGAGGGCTGGGCGGGTTAAAAAAACTTCTAAAAATCAAAAGATAAAAACTTTTTTAATTACAAACTAAATTATAATTTTAAGTCTTTAAAAACAGAAAAATGAAAACTGTATTTTTACTTATAACCTTCTACCTTACTTCTTTATTTGCTTTTTCTCAAGGAAGTCAACCCGTAGTTCTTATTTCTGGAAAAGTTGTTAATGAAAGAACAATGGAACCATTGGAGGCTCGAGTAATTTGGGAACTTTTGCCAGATGGAATCGAAGCCGGAATTGCCCGCACTGATCCAACCACTGGTGAATACAAAATAATACTTCCTTTTGGAAAAAAATATGGCTATTTAGCGATGGCCGAAGGTTTCTATTCTGTAACTAAAAACTTAGACGTAACCGACCTCAAAGAATATAAAGAAATAGATGAGCAAAATTTATTTATGGCACCTGTAATGGAATCTCAAACGGTGAGGATTAACAATGTGTTTTTTAAAAAGAAGACTAATGAATTTGAAAAAGAATCATTTCCTGAATTAAATAGGTTTGTAGAATTTTTAAAAGTGAATAAAAAGATAACCATCGAAATTCAAGGCCATACAGACAATAAAGGAGAGCCTGCCGAAAATCTTGCTTTATCTGAAAAACAAGCTCAAGCAATTGCCGATTATTGTATCTCAAAAGGAATAAAAGCAGAAAGAATGACCATTAAGGGTTTTGGACAAACAAGACCAATTGGCTTTAATAAAGATGAAGAAGGCCGCGCAATGAATCGTCGTGTAGAGTTTAAAGTTATAACAACAGGAAAATAATATAAAATAGCCCAACCAATTGTCCCTCTTTTTTGAAGAGGGTAGGGAGATGAATAAAAAACCGGGCTATTTTATAATCTGCCACTGTGGAAATAGTCTGATTTTTTAAAATTTCGGACAAGGAATAATTTTCGTTCGGTGGTGCTTTGGTTTTTTTGGATTGATAAATTGATAATTTAAAGAGATTTCATGTGAACCACCCGAGGCCATTGTAAGTATAGATATTGTAATATCATAACTATATCCAATAATCAAATCTTTATAAATGCCTCCAACCATTATTGCAAGTGCATCATGATTTGAATAACCCTTTTTATATGCCTTTAATCCAGGAAGTCCTCTGTACCAAACGCCCACAAATATATAAGGTCTTTTATAATAAACTCCTAAATCTGCTTGATCAAATTCTTTTTGAAAACGATATTGAAAAGCAACAGTAATAGATGGTTTTTCGTTTTTGCGACCTTCGCCTCCCTGTGCATTTAGTGGAAAATTATAGCCACCATGAACAGAGCCTTTTATCGGTAACGGAGCACTTTTACTTAAAAAAGATTCATTTGGCCGGTTTATATGGTCTAATGTTACACCAATCCATTGTTTTTGCGAGAACAATAAAGCTCCAGTTGCAAAATCCATGTAATTAATCTTATCAGGCGTTGGTGTTTGAATTGAAGTTGATGCTCCTCTTGAAATCTGGTCACCAAAAACTAACCGATTAAAATCTAAAGAACGGTAACCATATGTTGCTCTAATTCCAAGCGATGCAGACCATACTCTTGTAAACTTATAATCATAAGCATAATTTAATCCAACTGTATTATTTCCTAAACCAGCCGAGCCGGCTTTATCACTTGTTAACATTATACCTACACCACTTCTGAAATTACTTAAATAATAATCGTAAGAAAGCAGGAATGAATTAAATGCACCGGGTAAAGCAGCCCATTGATTTCTGTAAGTTGTTGCTAAACGAGAATCTGCATTTGCTCCGGCAAAAGCAGGATTTAAATAAATAGGAGCAGCATAAAACTGAGTTAACTGTATATCCTGAGCTATAGTTACAGAAAACTGTAATCCTAAAAAAATTAATAATATGAAAAACTTTATTTTCATCTTAATAATAATATATCACCTACTTTATCTGCTTTTCTTCCATCAATAAATGTTGCAGAGGCTTTATAAACATATACATCTTCCTGACAAAGTTGTCCTCTGTAATATCCATCCCAACCAATATTTATATCATTTGTTTCAAAAATTAATTCGCCCCATCTATTAAATATAAGCATTTTAAATGCAGTAATACCAGTAGCAAAAGGAAAGAAAACATAATTTAATAAATCGGTTGGATTATAAACTCCTCCCGAGGAATGATTTTGATCTGGAGTAAAAGCATTTGGGAAAATAATATCGCCTGTTGCATTTACAGAAATAGATGCAGAGTCGGTACAACCGTATGTGTTAACTGTTACTAAAGTAATATTATATTGCCCTAAATTCATGTAATTATGTATTGGATTTATTTGTACAGATGTATTTCCATCGCCAAAATTCCAAAGATAACCAACTCCACCTGTTGAAGTATTGGTGCAGATTACAGGATCGTTTGGAAGATATAAAGTTGTTGCATTTACTGTAAATGAAGCCGAAGGATTTGGGAAAACATATACAGGTAATGGATAAGTGGCAGAACTTGACACACAACCTCCTTGTGTTACTAGGTCTAATGAAACATAAAATGTATCTGCTGTTGCAAATGTATGTGTAGGATGTTGCAGGGTAGACGAAGTTCCATCACTAAAGTACCATGTCCATGAATTTATGTCATCAAATGTTGTAAAAGAGCTGTCTGTAAAATTAATTGTTAACGGCATACAGCCTTGTGTTGCATCTGCATTAAAGTAAATGGTTGGTGGTGGTGCAAAATATAAATGCACTGAATCAATTACTGTGAATCCACAAGTATTTGTTACAGTTATTATGTATGTTGTTTCTTCTGAAGGTGCATCAATAAATGGTCCTTCACCTGGTCCTAATCCATTATTCCATGTATATGTTAAAGTGTCAAACATTCCAACTGTTGAAGTTGAATAAATGGTTGTTTGTGTGCCTGCACATACCGGAGAATTAACAAGAATGTCAACATCTTGTGGAAATAATGTTTTTACATATACACTAATCGTATCTCCAACACCGGGACAACCATTTTGATCATAGGCATTAACTATGTATGTTGTTTCACCTGTTGGAGAAACAGTTTTTATATTTCCTAACCCAAGTCCATGATTCCAATAATATAAATAATTACCAGCACCACCTGAAGCGATTGCAGTTAAAGTTGTTGTTTCTCCTAAACAAATTACATTTTGGCCGGCAACAATAGCACTTACTTGAGTTGGATTATTTATTATAACGTTAGCAGATGAAGAACATCCATTGTTGTCGGAAACTGTTGCCGTATAAGAGCCTGATGACAGCCCTGTTGCTGTTTGTCCGTTTTGTTGTGGTGTTGTGCCCCATAAAATATTATATGGCGGAGTACCGCCTGTAGCGCCTGTTGTAGCAATTCCATTTGAGCCATTATGACAAGAAACATCTACATGAGAAACTACAACAGCAGTTAAAGCTGTTGGCTCAGAAATAATTATTGTAGTTGAGGTTGTACATCCATTTGCATCAGTAATTGAAACAGTATAATTTCCTGCATAAATATCTATTACGCTTAATGTAGTTTGGGCAGGTATTGTATTCCAATTATAATCATATGGCGGGGTTCCTCCTGATACATTAGCAGAAGCAGCACCGGTATTTGTGCCATAACAATTAACAGCTAAATCTTCATTTGCAATTACATATAATGGTTGTGGTTGAGTTAAAGAAATATTTGCTGAAATCTGACAACCGTTTATATCTGTAACAGAAATAGTATATGTTCCAGCTATTAAATTTGATGCATTTGCAGTAAACTGACTTGCAGGAACCCAGACATAAGAATAAGGTGAAGTTCCGCCTAAAGCCAGTGCAGTTGCAAAACCATCTGCTAAGCCATAACATGAAATATTTTGTGAGGTCAAATTGACACTTAAACCTTGCAATGGGGCGTGAATTACTACAGAAGAGGTGTCAAAACAACCTCTTGAATCTGTCACCGTAACAAAGTAAATGTTTTCATTTAGACCAGTAATTCCAGGAGAGTTACTTCCTGTTGACCAATGATAAGTATATATAGGAACACCACCACTTACAGATGCCAAAGCATTACCATCGCTACCACCGTAACAACTTACATCTGAAAAGTTAGTAATTGAAATATCAACTGGTGAAGGTTGTGAAATTATTACAGGAACAAAGCTCTGACAAGAATGTTGGTCTGTAACTGTTACATAATAAATTCCTGCTTGAAGATTAGTTGCAGTATCATTTGTGCCGCCAATAGGCGACCAATTATAATTATAAGGAGGTGTTCCACCTGCTGCTAAAACCCATGCAAATCCATCATTGCCATTATAACATTGCGGATTTGTAAAACCAGATAATATTGATAAATAAGAAGGCTGAGATAAAAATATAGTAGCACTTCCTGAGCAACCTTTAGAATCTGTAACATAAACAGTATGAGTTCCTGCAGACAATCCAGATGCAGTTTGTGAAGTTGCTCCGCCGGGCGACCATGAAAAATTATAAGGTGGGGTTCCTCCGGAAACAGTTGCTGTTGCGGAACCATCATAACCACCAAAGCAGCTAATATTTTGAAATGTGTTAATTGAAACATTTAAAGGGTTAGGTTCAACAAATGTTACAAAATAAAAATCCTGACAATTATGAGCATCTGTTACAGTTACCTGATAAATAGCAGGAGATAATCCTGTAAGGTTTGGAATTGTTGGTCCATTTGACCACAAATATGTGTACGGGGCTGTTCCTCCGTTTACTGTTAAGTTTACCGAGCCATTATTTGCACCAGTACAAGTAATATTAATTTGATTAGAAGATATAGAAATTGCTGGTGGCTGAGTTATTTCGGGATTTGTTACTGCGATTCCTTGGCAACCATTTGCGTCATTTACAAGAACTACAAAAATTCCAGCGCCCAGACCAGTTCCTGTTGCAGTATTTCCACCATATGGCGACCAGGAATAACTATATGGAGCTAGACCACCACTTACATTTACTGTTGCAGTTCCGTTATGTCCACCAAAACATGATACATTTTGAATGGCAGCCATTGCTACAATTGGTCCTGAAATATCATTTAATGCTACATTTGCAACCTGACTACAACCAGAAAAATCGGTTACTGTAACACTATACAATCCAGAAGAAATATTATTAATAGTGGAAGTTGTTACAGCTCCTGGTTGCCAAAAGTAAGAGAATGGTGGAGTTCCTCCAATTGGCGCTACAGTTGCTGTCCCATTTGAAGCACCACATGTAGATTGCGTAGTACTGGTTGACAAAAGTATTCCTCCCGGCTGAGTAATGTTAATTGAATTAGTTAATGAACATCCATTGGCGTCAGAAATTGTAACGAAAAATGTTCCAGCACCAATATTTGATAATGTTTGAGAAATACTTCCCGAGGGTTGCCATATATAATTATATGGAGCTGTACCTCCTATTGTGTTAGCTGTTATGCTACCTGTTTGTCCACCAAAACAACTAACATTTGACTGAGAGAAGGTTGAACTTAATGATGATGAAGGTTGTGATACAAAAACATTTAATTGTGAAACACATAAATTGGCATCTGTTATAGAAACAATATAATTACCAGCTGGAAGTCCAGTTGCAATAGGTGAATTGCCACCCGTAGGAAGCCATTGATAATTGTAGCCTGGTGTTCCTCCATTTACAGAAATACTTGCCGCTCCATTATTTCCGCTAAAACATAAAACGTTTGAAACATTATTTAACATTATACTTAATGGAGGAGGTTGAACAATACTTGCTATTGTTGTTTGCTGACAGCCCTTATTGTCGGTTACTGTTATTGTATAATTTCCTGCTAAAAGGCCATTAGCATTTGCAGTATTTCCTCCACTAGGTGACCAGGAATACATATATGTTGGAGTTCCACCAGAAACAACAACAGATGCAGATCCATTATTTCCACCATAACATGAAACATTGGATGTTGTCAAATTTATTAACAAAACATTTGGTTGCGTAATAACAATAGATGTGTTTGCCTGACAACCATTATTATCTGTTACTGTCACCAAATATGTGCCAGCAGAAAGTCCAGATGCAGTTTGTGATGTGCCCGCTCCAGATGACCAATAATAATTATATCCAGGTGTTCCTCCGGTTGCTAGTATAGTAGCAGAACCATTACTTCCACCAGCACAAAAAACATTAACGGAATTATTAATTACTGCAGTTAATAAAACCGGTGTTCCAACTGTAGATGAGACAACAACAGTGCAACCTTTAGCATCTGTAACTGTTACAGAATAATTTCCTGCAGTTAATCCTGTTGCACTTAAACCATTATAACCATTTGACCATAGATATGAATATCCAGGAGTTCCGCCAAATGCAGAAACCACTAAATTCCCATTAGATAAACCAAAACAAGTAACATTTGTTACAGAAATAACTGCTGAAAGTGGCTGTGGCTGAGTAATTGTAACTGTTGATATTTTAGTACATCCATTTCCATTTGTTACGGTTACCGAATAAGTCCCAATCGAAAGACCATTTGCTGTTTGACCTGTTTGCTGAGGTGAAGTATTCCAAAGATAAGTATATGGAGGAACACCTGTTGTTACATTAACAGTAGCACTTCCATTACTCCAGCCATAACAACCTACATTATTTGCCGAAATGGTTAGATTTGCTGTAAAAGAGACAAAATGCACTACAACATTATCAGTATCTGCCGGACAGGTTCCATTTCCTGTTGTTGTTAAAGTTAGAATAACTGTTCCCGAAATAATTTCTGAAGGAGTTGGTGTGTAGGTACAATTAAGAGATGTGTTAGATGGTAAAAAACTACCGCTTCCACCAGACCATATTCCTCCAGATGCAGCAGTTACTGTTCCTGATAAATTTACAATTGAATTTGTGTTGCATAATATTTGGTTAGATCCTCCATTTGCAGTTACCGCAACAGGATAGGATGTAATAATAACTGTGGCAGAAACAGGCGCACAGCCTGAAGCATCATTTACTAATAAAGTATATGTTCCTGCACCACCGGTAATACTTTGTGTAGTTGCGCCGGTATTCCATAAATAAGTATATGGAGGTGTTCCACCCGATGGAACACCTGTGATTATTGTGTTAGCTTGTCCAAAACATAATGTAGGATTTGTAGGAGTAATTGTTGCGGTTAATAATGGATGTATTAAAACATAAATGGAATCAGTTCCAGTATAAATACCATCAGATAAATGAACGACATACCACCCATTTTGTGTTGGGGCAAATGAAGGTGGGTGGTAATTATTATATGTAAATCCACCAGGACCCGTCCACCATACATTAGAGCTCTGAGGGCATGTTATAACAACGTTATCAATTCCCCAATGGTCGTAATTATTTCCGGATGTGTTAGATTGATACCATCTGAATTGAATATTGTTACCTGCAACAGGAACATTTGCACAGTGATTATGCCAGGTAGTAAGATTTGGATCATTTCCACCATTTGGAGACCAATATTGAATATCCGTCCAAGTTGTTCCTCCGTTATTTGACCATTGTAAATGAACTCCTTCTGTAGGTAAATCCGGTCCTTCGCAAGGAGAATTAACACCTTGCACAGAATATATCATATCAAAACAAATTGTACAGGAAGTAGTTACTGTAAATGGTAAAGTAACTAATTCTCTCGGAAAATTAGAAGCTGGTCCTATCCATAAACAAGTTGAACCATCAGGACCAGGAACACATGGATTGTTAAACATTGGAGATGCATTGGTTGACCAACCTGCTCCAATTGAACCATTATTAAAATTGTTATTCATTAAAAAATCATCACAATTGCCCCATGAATGTAATTTAACATGTTCACCGTTGCAAATATAAACGGTATCAGCAATCTGGTTATCTGCTGTTGCTAAGATATTACACTGTGAAAAAGAATTAAAAGAATATCCAACAAAATTAAGTGTTGTTGTACAAATCAATATAATATTGAAAAAAAACTTTTTCACGATTTTAGGTTTTGTAACTATTCATCACTTTATTTCCAAATTAATTAATTCGTATTTTGTTAAAACGGGTTTGTCGGTGTAATTTAAAAAACGATTAAAAATTCTAAACATATCATTTATGTCAACATCACAATTTCCTTGCTTGGTTTGATTAGCGTTTAATTCAAATTCAAAAATTGGTTTATCGCTATTCCCATTACAATTACTGCATTTCCCATTATAATATAGATTCTCTGACCATTTAATTTTCTTATTAACAGAAGTAGTGTTTACAAATTTTAACATAAGATACTCATAATGAGTTCCGTTTTTAAAATCATGGCATTCGTCGTTTTGGGTATAAATCTGAATACCGTTTGATTCTATATATAAATTCCATTCGTTTTCAGGCGCCGAAATAGTTTTTGAAGTATTTTGAGAAAAAAGTTCTGTTGAAATCAGAAAAACGAAAATTAAAAAACAAGCCGTAGCAAAACTTAAATTGGTATTGGAAGGCGTTATTGAAAGTGTAGGTTTTTTCATTTTATTTGCCTTTGTTATTTTGTACGCAAGATATGCATTACGGTTATGTTAATATTAAATTTTATTAATAAACTATTCTTGATGTAAGAAGATTAAAATAAGTTATTTTTATAATATGTTGAATAATTTAGGGGGTGTCTTTTAAAAAATATGTATATTTTCATTTTTTACCTCAATATTTTTTATAGTTTTGCAGAAAAATACATAAATCATGACAATTTTTAGAAATGAAGCATTAAAGAATGCATTAACAAGAAATATTGATTTAACTCCAAAAATAATAGGAAAAATTTCTGAAATATACGGAAGTGAAGTTTTTGGTATGGATGCATTACGTGAGCAATTGCACCATGATACTTACGAAAAAATTAAACTTACTATTGAATCAGGACAAATAATTGATAGAAAAATTGCTGATGAAGTTGCTTCTGCAATGAAAACCTGGGCAATGGGAAAAGGTGCAACACATTACACACATTGGTTTCAACCTTTGAATGGCGCAACTGCAGAAAAACATGACGCATTCTTTTCACCATCTGAAGGAAGTCGTTCAATTGAGAGATTTGAAGGAAAAAACCTTGTACAACAAGAGCCAGATGCTTCAAGTTTTCCTAGTGGTGGAATTAGAAATACATTCGAGGCTCGTGGATATTCAGCCTGGGATCCGACTTCACCGGCATTTATAATTAGCGGAACACTTTGTATTCCAACAGTATTTATTTCATATACAGGAGAATCTTTAGATTATAAAACTCCACTTCTTAGAGCAGTAAGTTATTTAGATAAAGCTGCTGTTGATGTTTGCCAGTTTTTCGATAAAAATATTACTAAAGTATTTCCAACTTTAGGTTGGGAGCAGGAATATTTCTTAATTGATGAAGCATTGTTTTTTGCTCGTCCTGATTTAGTTTTAACAGGAAGAAGTCTTTTTGGACATGCAGCTGCAAAAGATCAGCAATTAGAAGATCATTATTTTGGATCTATTCCAGAAAGAGTAACAGCGTACATGAAAGATTTTGAAATTGAAGCCTGGAAACTGGGAATACCTGTAAAAACAAGACATAACGAAGTTGCTCCCAATCAATTTGAACTTGCACCTGTTTACGAAGAAGTAAATATTGCAATTGACCACAATCAATTAATTATGGACTTGATGGCAAGAATTGCAAGAAAACATCATTTTAGAATTCTACTTCACGAAAAACCTTTTGCAGGGGTTAATGGATCGGGAAAACATAACAACTGGTCGTTAGCTACAAATACTGGTAAAAATTTATTGAGCCCAGGAAAGACACCAAAAAACAACATGATGTTTTTAGCAATTTTTATAAATGTTATAAAAGCTGTTTATGATCATGCTGATTTGTTACGAGCTGCAATTGCTACTGCGGGAAACGATCACAGACTTGGCGCAAACGAAGCTCCGCCTGCAATAATTTCAGTTTTTATAGGAGAGCATCTTACAAAAGTATTTAACGACATAGTTAATAAGGTGAAGGAAGATAAAATGACACCCGATGAAAAAACAGTGTTGAAATTAAATATTTGTAAAATTCCACAAATAATAATGGATAATACTGATAGGAATCGAACTTCTCCATTTGCATTTACTGGCGATAAATTTGAGTTTAGGGCAGTTGGTTCTTCTGCAAATTGTTCTCCCTCAATGATTGTATTAAACACAATTGTTGCAAATCAATTAATTCTTTTTAAAGAAGATGTTGAAAAAATGATACATGGTAACGATGACAAAAAAGATGAAGCAATTATTAAGGTATTAAGAAATTATATTATTGCATCTAAGAATATTCTTTTTGAAGGAAATGGATATGGCGACGAATGGGTAAAAGAAGCAGAAAAAAGAGGCTTGTCTAACTTAAAAGAAACCCCAAGAGCATTAGGTGCATATTTATCTAAAAAATCAAAAGATTTATTTGCTAAAACAGGTGTTTTCTCGATGCGTGAACTTGAAGCTCGTTATCACATTAAACACGAGATGTACACAAAAATTATTCAGATTGAAGCCCGTGTTATGGGTGACTTAGCTTTAAATCATATTATCCCAACAGCAATAAAATACCAGAATCTGTTATTAGAAAATGTAAGAGGATTAAAAGAAGTATTAACTGAAGCAGACTTTAAAAAGAAAGCGTATTATCAGTTAGAGTTAATAAAAGAAATTTCTGACCATATTAATGGTATTCAATCTGATGTTAGCAAAATGATAGAAGAACGTAAAAAGGTAAATCAAATCGAAGAAATTGATAAAAAATCTTTAATGTATTGCGATAAAGTAAAGCCTTATTTTGAAACTATTCGTTATCATGCAGATAAACTCGAAACACTTATTGATGACGAATTGTGGCCACTTCCTAAGTACAGAGAATTGCTTTTTATCAAATAGAAAATAGATAGACCTAACAGGTTTAAAAAACCTGTTAGGTCTTAAAAATTATTCGTATACTTTTAATTCTGTTTCGCCTTCTAAAACTCTTAAGCCATTCATCGCCAAGGAGCGCATTTCATCTTCACCAGGATATACGCCAACAGTAGCTATATGACCAACTTTTGATTTTACATAATTCACAAAAGTTTTATTATAAGCTATTCCACCTGTAAGTAATATTGCATCTACTTTTCCTTCTAAAACAGCACACATTGCACCTATTTCTTTAGAAACCTGATAAGCCATTGCTTCCTGAATCATAATAGCATCTGGATCGCCAGCACTTGCTTTTTGTTCAACTTCATATGCGCTATTTGTTCCAAGATATGCAACAAAACCGCCTTTACCGGTTATCATTTTTAAAATTTCTTTTTCTTTATATTTTCCGCTGAAACAAAGTTTTACCAAATCGCCTGCAGGCAAAGTACCGCTTCTTTCTGGAGAGAATGGACCTTCACCATCAAGGGCTTGGTTAACATCTATTACTCTTCCGTTTTTATGAGCTCCAATACTAACTCCGCCGCCAAGATGTACAACAATTAAATTCATTTCTTCATAAATTCTTCCAATAGCTAAGGCATGCATTCTTGCAATTGCTTTTTGATTTAGTGCATGAAAAATTGAAAATCTTTGAAAATTTGGGTGACCAGAAATTCTCGCTATTGGATCAAGCTCGTCAACAACAACAGGATCTGCGATATATGCTTTTGCTCCAGGAATCTGTTTTATTAAATCATCAGCTATTAATCCACCTAAATTACTTGCATGTTGGCCTTGAATTCCAGCTATTAAATCCTCCTTCAATCTATCATTTACCTCATATACCCCTGAAGGAATTGGTTTCACAAGCCCACCACGAGCAACAATTGCCTGAATTGTATTAATCTCAATATGTGCAAAAATTAATTCTTTAACTATAATGTCTTTTCTAAATTCATATTGGTCAGAAATTTTTTCAAATTTATCAAGCTCTTCGCTAGTATGCTTTATGTTTTTTAAAAAAACAACATCGTTTGAACTATACAATGCAATCTTTGTAGAAGTTGAACCAGGATTAATTGTTAGAATAATTTTTTTGCTCATGATTTTAATAATAATTAATATTACAAAATTATTATAAAAAAACAGATATTACATATGTGTTTAATCATGGTTTAAACTTATCCCTTTATGATAAAGCAAAGTGTTTTCATAGCTATAACAATATTTTCGTTTGGAATACTAGTATATTCTTTACTAAGAGTATATTCTTTTCTAAAGCTTACTAAGGATTATAAAACAGGTCCTTTAGGAAAAAGAATTTCAATAACATTTATGGTAGCTTTTTTTCAAACAAAGATTTTGAGACGTCCTATAATTGGTCTTCTTCATGCTCTTGTATTTTGGGGATTTGTAGTTATTCTTTTTGGAAGCCTTGAAATAATTATTGATGGGTTTACAGGCTTGGAGAAATCTTTATCCTCGCTAGGCTTTGTATATCATGTAATTTCAATTTCTGGTGATGTTTTTTCTTGGGTAATTTTTATTGCAGTTGGAATATTTTTTATTAGAAGAATGTTTCTAAACATCAAAAGATTTGATGGCATTGAAATGAAACGTAGATCGCATTCAGATGCAAACTTTGCTTTATCACTTATTTTAGTTTTAATGGTAACTTTAATCTGGATGAATATTTTGTCTTCTGCAATGAACCTAGAACAAGGAAGAACCTTATATCCAATTAATGCTTTGTTCGGACAATTTTTTTCTTCTTTGGATCATTCTATTTTAATGGATGCATATCAAATAAATTGGTGGACGCATATTTGTGTGATTTTTCTTTTTATGAATATTCTTCCATATTCTAAGCATTTTCATGTGTTTATGTCAATTCCGAATGTGTTTTTTAGTAGAACAGAACCATATGGAAAATTACCAAACATGGATAGTATTACAAAAGAGGTAAAACTGATGATGGATCCAAATTTAGCTTTCGCAACACCTACGGAACCTGTTGCTGAAATAGAAAGATTTGGAGTAAAAGATGTTGAAGATGTTACTTGGAAAAATTATATGGATTCACTTGCTTGTACTCAATGTGGCCGATGTACCGCTGCTTGTCCGGCAAATATAACAGGTAAAATGCTTTCTCCGCGAAAAATCATGCTTAATCTTCGTGCTAGAATGAAAGAAAAAGCACCACGTATATTAAAAGAAGGAAAAAGTTATACCGATGATAAGTCTTTACTTCGAGATTATATTTCAACAGAAGAAATATGGGCTTGTACAACGTGTAATGCTTGTGTGCAAGAATGTCCGGTTAATATAAATCATATTGAAATGATTGTTTTTATGAGACGATTTCTGGTTATGGAAGAATCTGCTGCTCCCACTGGACTTAATGTTATGTTTTCAAACATTGAGAACAACGGAGCTCCATGGCCATTTTCACCAGAAGACAGACTTTTGTGGGCAAACGATTTAACGACTAATTAGGAATTTAACAATATAAAATAATGAAGATAGAAATTCCAATAATGGCCAATATTACTGCTACAGGGCAGCAGCCAGAATATTTATTTTGGGTGGGTTGTGCAGGAGCGTTTGATGACAGGTATAGAAAGGTATCTAGAGCCTTTACAAAAATATTACATAATTTAAATGTTAGTTATGCTGTTCTTGGAAAAGAAGAAACCTGTTCTGGCGATCCAGCAAGGCGCGCAGGAAATGAAATGCTTTACCAAATGCAGGCTTTAACAAATATCAATACTTTTACAAAATATAATGTAAAAAAGATACTTACAATTTGTCCACATTGTTATAATATTTTTAAAAACGATTATCCGGATTTAGGCGGACATTACGAAGTGATTAATTATACCCAGTTTTTACAAACTTTTATTGAAAGCGGTGCATTAAAAATCACATCTGATAGATTTGCCGATAAATCAATTACATTTCACGATCCTTGTTATTTAGGAAGAGCAAATGGCGAATACGCTGCTCCAAGAAAAGTTCTTGAAGCAATACCTTCTACTAAGGTTGAAATGAAACGAAATAAAAGTTTTGCACTTTGCTGTGGTGCTGGTGGCGGACAAATGTTTAAAGAAGCCGAAAAAGGAAATAAAGAAATTTTTATTGAAAGAACAGAGGATGCATTAGAAACAGGTGCAAATATTATTGCTACATCGTGTCCGTTTTGTATGGTAATGCTTACCGACGGACTAAAATATAAAAATAAAGAAGAGGAAATTTTTAATTACGACATTGCCGAGTTAATTGTTATGGCAATGGAATGGTAAAAAAATCAAGACTGTTGTCAGGCCGAAAGACCTGACAACACCTACACAAATCTACACATCAACATTTTTTCATGTTTTAACGTGTTGAATGATTGCGTTTTTAATAGGCTCAGGCAACGAATTTAAAAGTTATTTGTCTTAGTAATATATTCAAAAACTTACAGCCATGAAAACCGTATTAAAAACATCAATTTTATTATTTGTTTTTTTGATAATAAAAAGCAATATGTTTGCTCAAAGTACAGATTTGCATAGAAAATGTGCAACCGTTGAGGTGAACGAATCAATTTTCAATGCAAACCCTGAAATTCAAATTCGCTATCAAAAAACTCAGGCATTTATAAATAAATATGTGCAAGAGCATCAAGGGCAATCTGCAAAGTCAATAATTTATATTCCAGTTGTATTTCATGTTGTTTTAAATCCTGCTCAAATGGCCAGTTTTCCCGATATAAGAATGCAGGAACAAATAGCTGCTTTAAATCGCGATTTTTCTGGACAAAATCCTCATCCAATGGGAGCTTTTCCTGCAAATCTAAAAGCAAATACAAACATTCAGTTTTATTTGGCAGCTATAGATTCTCTAGGAAATCCAACAAATGGGATTGAAAGAAGAGATTATACAGGTGCTCAATGGTTTATGAATTCGGGAATAAAACATTATGCAAATGGCGGACTTGATGCATGGAATTCAAGTCATTATTATAATATATGGGTAGGTGATTTAGGCACAGATTTTTTAGGTTATGCAATGTTACCAGTAATTCCAACTGGTTATGAGTATGGAGTTGTACTTAATTATCAATGCACCGGAATTACAGGAACTTCGGCTCCATACGATAATGGAACTTCAGCAACTCATTTAGTTGCTCATAGTTTTAATTTAAGTCATATTTGGGGCGATGCTGTTGGCTGTTTAACAGATGATGGATGTGCCGATACTCCACCTCAGGATATTGAAACATATGGAAGCCCAACTGCACCACTTTATGATGCCTGTACTTCTAGTGGCAATGGTATAATGTTTATGAATTTTATGGATTACGTAGATGATAATACATATGCAAATTTTACTCCCGATCAGGCAACAAAAATGCAGGCTTGTTTTGCTTCTGGTGGTCCGTTGGAATTACTTACTCAGCAATCAACTTGCACAGCATACGCAGGTACAGATGTTACATTTTGTGGTTTAACAACGAGCCTTAATGCTACTGTTAATGTTGGAGATTATAACATGCATTGGTTACCACAAGCCGGTATAACATATAACAATGTTAATTCTCCATCGGCAACTATTACAGCTTCTTATTCTGGAACATTTAATTTAATATGGCAAATAACAAATTCTGTTGGAATAACATGTGCAGATACTGTTAACGCAACTTTATACCAACAACCAGTTGCAAATGCAGGACCGGATGGGAGTATTTGTCAGTTAAGCTATGTAATGGCAGCTACGCCAAGCATGGGAGTTGCATGTTGGTCACAAGTATCAGGGCCCGGGACCAGCACCTTTACAAATATCAATTCTGCTTCACCATTCCTTACTGTAACACAAGCGGGTGTTTATACATTTCAATGGACTGAAACCAATGGTGGTTGCATTGATTCAGATACTGTAACAATTACTTTTCTTTCTGCTCCTACTTCAACTTTTGTTGTAAATTCTCCTGTTTGTATCGGCGAGGCTTGTACGGTAACCTATACAGGAAATGCCGGACCAAGTTCAACATATTCGTGGAATTTTAGTGGCGGGATAATTACTTCTGGCTCTGGTCAGGGACCTTATACAATTATTTTTTTATCTGCTGGAGTTTATACCATTTCTTTACAAATTTCGAGCAATGGTTGTGTCAGTAGCCAAACTCAAACTGTCACTGTATTGCAAGCTGGCTCACCTAATTGCTGCATAGTTCCAACGCCAAACGCAGGCGCCGATACTACAGTTTGTGGGCTATTATATGAACTTCAAAATTCTACGCCAGCCCAGGGGAATGTAACAACATGGACGCAGCTTTCTGGCCCTGGTTTTTCTAATTTTATACCCGGCTTACACTATATTGTTACAGTTTCGGCACCTGGAATATATCAGTTTCAATATAAAGAAGTAAATGGCGCATGCGACTCATCTGATGTCGTTGTTATTAATTTTGTAATGCCACCAACACCAGATGCTGGATTAGATTTTTCTGTTTGTGGAAAATTTGCACGTATTTGTGCTACACCAAGTGTGTCGGGTGGTTCATGGAGTTGCCCTTCAGGTGGAGTTGCATATTATGATGCACCTATTGATTCGTCAAGCCATTTTAATTCTACTTATGCAGATTCAGCTAGTACTTGGATAAGATATGCTTCACAAAATGATACAGTAACAATGTATTGGTTTGAAAATAATGGTGTTTGTACAGGTTATGATTCAGTTAATGTTTATTTTGGAAGCTTCCTACCTGCGATTTCATTAGTTGATCCGACAGATTCAGTAGTTTGTGGTCCTGAGTTTTCTTTATTAAATGCACAACAACCTGCTTATGGAAATGGATATTGGTTTGATGCATTTCAAAACTCAATATTTTCACCATCTGCAATAGATTTAAATCCTACTGTAACAATTAACAATAACAGTTTTGGTTATCATGATTTTTATTGGATAACAATGAATGGTTCATGTAGTGATACATCAGATGTTGTTAGAGTTAATTTTAAAACAAATAAAATAGAAGGAATTGCTCAATCATCTTTTGTTACTGATTTTTCGACTTTTAAAGCAGAATTATATAATGATATTAGTTACGAAAATATTCCATTTAGTAATATTAATCTTACGTCATCTGGCAGTTTTTCTCTTTGGGCAGAACCTAATCAAAACTACTATTTAAAAATATCAAAAACCGATCCTTTACTTTTCCCAAGCATAGCGAATTCATATTACAATAGTTCTTATAATTGGAACAATGCAACTTTGCTAACAACCACTGCGAACTGTGATACATTAAATGTAAATGTTCCATTGGAAAATATGACACCAGCTACAGGCGGACAATGTAGAATTTTCGGTTTAGTAAGATATGATGGCTCGCTTGCCCCTGTTGCAAATGCTACTGTTTATATGAAATATCAACCAAACCAGAATCCAGCACGATTTGAATTAACAAATCAAAATGGATATTATTCTATTAATAATTTACCTAATGGAAATTATAAATTGTTTGTTGATATACCAGGATTGCCTCAGGTAACAAATCATCATATTGTTGTTAATCCTAACGATACTGTTTTTGCAAATGTTAACTTTATTGTAGATACTACTTCTATTAATAAACAATATGGTTTTGGAATTTATGCCGACACAACAGGTTTTATAGGAGTAGATGAAATATTAGCAGATAGGTATAATTTTGTTATTTCTCCTAATCCTGCGTCGGATTTTATAAAAATAATCAGTAATAATTTAGACGAGAAAGCAATAGTAACAATATATAATATTGAAGGAAAAAAAATGATTGAAGAAACAGTTTCTACGTCAAATAACATTATTTACATAAACAAACTAAATTCAGGATTATATACTATTGAAATCAAAAACGATAATTTTGTAAAAAGAGAAAAAATTGTTAAACAATAATTTCACAATAAAACCAAACATAATTATAAATTAGTCCAACCAATTGTCCCACTTTTCTGAAGAGGGTTGGGAGATGAATAAAAAAATCGGGCTATTTTTTAATTATGTTTGGTATAAATCTTTATTGTTTTAAAAGCTGCTATAAAAGGCAGCTTTTTTATTTCAACAATTTAGTATATTTACCTCAAACAAAATAAACTACTATGAAAAAACTTTTACCTATTCTTTTAGCTCTGGTATGGTATTCTTCAACTGCTCAGATAACCATCTATCAGCAGGACTTACCGCAACCCGGTGACACTTTTAAGCTTTATGTAGATAAAACTCCAACTGTTTCATTAGGAAATGCATCAGCATCTTCTCAAATTTGGAATTTCTTAGCTCTTGGAAATGATTCAACAAAATGGGCACCTTATGGAATAACAGCTAATCTTCCATTTGCAGCTTCTTTTCCTGCATCAAATTCTTATACATACGGACCAGCAATGTTATACGGGGGTCCAGGTGCGCCAAGTCCAGGAGCTGGCGTAGGATATACGATGTGGGCAGTAAACAGTACTGGAATGTGGGTAGTTGGACATAGAAGCAATTATGACGGACATGGCGATAAAAATATTTTTATTAATCCTCTTGAAATGCTTATGCCCGTTCCTTGTACTTATCCTTTTAATCAAACTTATGATTCAAAATGGGAGGTAACAATTGGTTATGTGCCAACAAATTTCGATACCTTATACAGAAGTCGTACTCACAAAACAATTACATGTGATGCATGGGGAAGTATGACTACTCCATTAGGCTCATTTTCAAATGTTATTAGAGTTCATGAATATTCTGTAACAACGGATAGTGCATTTGCTTTTATCGGTTCTACAACTTATTATTCGATGCTATTTAAAAAAGATACATCAAATAAATATTTATTTTGGGCTCCAAATGAAAGACATCCGGTAGCAATTGCTTATTGCAGTAATTCAGGAGTTTTACAAAGAATAGAATATGTTTCGTGGGCACATTTAAATGTTCCTGAAATTGCTAATAGCGAGTTTTCAGTTTCTTTATTTCCAAATCCTGTTTCTGATTATATTACGATTAAAGTATCTGAGAATTTAAAAAACAAAAATTACGCTTTAAGAATTTTTGATGTGTCGGGAAAGGAACTATATAATCAAATCTGCAAAAGCGATGAGAATACTATTTCTGTAAAAGGTTTTGACAAAGGATTATATTTTGTAGAAATTTTAACCGAGCAAGTAACTATTATTAAGTCTAATTTTATTGTTAACTAACGAAATACGATATTTTAATGTTTTTTATCATCAAGATGAATATTTTATCTTTAAATAGGTGAAATATTCATTTTGCTTTTAACTTTACGGTATCATTCCGGTAAAAAATCCGGGAAATAAAAAATTATTCCAAATGACTGAAAATAAACTTTTACCTGATTATCTTTTTGAAGTAAGTTGGGAAGTGTGTAATAAAGTTGGTGGTATTTACACAGTAATATCAACTAAGGCTAAGTCTATAGTTGATGATTTAAAAGATAATTACATTTTAATTGGACCAGATGTTTGGAAAGAAACTCATCACAATCCGGAGTTTATAGAAGATAAATTTTTATTCAAGGCTTGGCGCATACAAGCTGAAATGGAGGGAAATAAATTTAAAATTGGTAGATGGAATATTGCAGGTTCTCCGGTAGTTATTCTTGTAGATTTTACCCCTTATTTTAGTCAAAAAGATAAAATATTTTATGAGTTTTGGGAAACATATAAACTCGACTCACTTCATGGTCAATGGGATTATATGGAGCCGACTCTTTTTGGTTATGCTTCAGCTAAACTTATTGAGAGTTTTTACGAATTTTCTCACACTTCAAAAGACAGAATTATTGCTCATTTTCATGAGTGGATGACAGGATCTGGAATTCTTTATTTAAAGAAGGAAGTGCCACAAATAGGAACACTTTTTACAACTCATGCAACAACTGTTGGACGATCAATTGCTGGAAATGGATTGCCTTTGTACAGAGATCTTGAAAAATATGATGCAAATGAATTAGCAGAAAGATTTAATATACAATCAAAGCAATCTTTAGAAATGCTTTCGGCAAATAACTGCGATGCATTTACGGTTGTTAGCGAAATTACGGATAGAGAATGTGTTCAGTTTCACAAGAAGAAAGCTGATGTTGTAACACCAAATGGTTTTGAAGATTCTTTTGTTCCGTTAGATTGTGATTTTGAAGCAAAACGACAAATAGCAAGAAATAAATTGTTTAATGTTACAGAAGCTCTCCTTAATCAGGAAATAGACCGAAACAGTTTGTTGATTATTAATAGTGGTCGTTATGAATTCAGAAATAAAGGGATTGATCTCTTTATTGATTCTATGGCCGAGATAAATGAAAATCCTGACTATAAAAAAAATATAATTGCTTTTATAACTGTACCATCTAATCATGCAGGACCCAGAACAGATTTAATTGAACGAATACATAATTGTGATTTTAATAATCCTATTTCTCACGAATATCTTACACATAATCTTCACGATTTCGAGTATGATCCAATACTTCAAAAAATAAAAGATAGCAATCTTAATAATGGACCTTCAGATAAAGTAAAAATTATTTTTGTTCCTTGTTATTTTAATGGTGTAGATGGTGTTTTTAATTTGCCTTATTACGATTTGTTAATAGGTTTTGACTTGTCTGTTTTTCCATCATATTACGAACCCTGGGGTTATACTCCGCTAGAAAGTGTTGCTTTTCATATTCCAACTGTTACAACAACTCTTGCTGGATTTGGACTATGGATAAAACAACAAGGTGACGAAAGAGGCGATGGAATAAAAGTAATTATTCGCGACGATTTTAACCATGTTGAAGTCTTTCATGAAATATCCAAATTTATTGTCGAGTACGACTCTAAATCTGAAAGTGAAGTAGCTTCTTCCCGCAAAGTTGCATATGAAATCTCACAAACTGTATTATGGAGAAATCTTATTTCTTATTATCATGAAGCTTTTCATATAGCACTTGAAAAAGCTGAATTAAGAATAGAAGATTATAAACATAAGCAATTACCAGAGGGTTTAAAATCACTTAAGAACATTGAGACAGTAAAACCTGCCTGGAAAAAAGTTTTTATTAAATCATATATTCCACAGAGTTTATATAATTTACAGAAATTATCAAAAAATCTATGGTGGTCGTGGAATTATGAAGCCCATGAATTATTTGAAATGATTGATCCGAAATTATGGGAAGAAGTAAGCCATAATCCAATTGTTTTGCTCGAATCAATAACTCTTGAAAGATTTAGAGAACTTGAAAAAAATCAGGATTTTATTCAAAAGCTTGAAAGAGTAAATACAACTTTTGATGTATACATGAGCTCTAAACACAACAATGGTGATAAGCAAATTGGATATTTTAGTATGGAATTTGGTTTGCATGATACCTTAAAAATATATTCAGGTGGATTAGGTCTGTTAGCTGGTGATTATTTGAAACAGGCCAGCGATTCCGCGGTAAACATTGTTGGAGTAGGTTTGTTATATAGATATGGCTATTTCACACAATCCCTTTCTGTTTCTGGAGAACAAATTGCAAATTATGTTCCTCAAAGATTTACCGCCTTACCTTTGCAACCTGTTAGAAACGAAAAAGGTGATTGGGTAATTATCAATCTTCCAATGCCTGGCAGGTTGTTACATGCAAAAGTATGGAGAGTTGATGTTGGAAGAGTTCCACTTTATTTATTGGATGCTGATATTGAAGAAAATTCAGATGCAGACAAATCAATAACCTATCAACTTTATGGTGGCGATCTTGAACATCGGTTAAAACAAGAAATATTATTAGGTATTGGTGGTATTAAAATGTTAGATTCTTTGGGAATAAGACCAGAAATTTATCATTGTAATGAAGGTCATGCTGCTTTTATTGGATTAGAAAGATTAAGAAGATTGGTAGAATTAAGGCGCATGAATTTTTATGAGGCCTTGGAAATTGTTCGCACATCTTCATTGTTTACTACTCATACACCAGTACCTGCTGGTCATGATGCTTTCCGCGAAGATATGATTAGAACGTATCTTTCATATTTTACAGATAAATTAAATATTAGCTGGGAAACCCTAATGGGTTTAGGCCGTGTTCGTGAAGATGATAATAAGGAAACATTTTCAATGTCGGTTTTAGCTTGTAAATTTTCGCAAGAAGTAAATGGCGTAAGCAAAATACATGGTAGGGTTTCGCGAACAATGTTTAATTCTTTATGGAGTGATTATTTTCCACAAGAATTACATATTGGCTATGTTACAAATGGTGTTCATTTTCCAACCTGGGTGGCAAAACCATGGTGGAATTTATATAACGAATATTTACCAAAAGAATTTTTTGACGATCAATCTAATAAAGATTCTTGGGCTGCAATAAATAAGGTGCCAGACGAAAGAATTTGGGAAGTTCGTTCACAATTACGTCAGGATTTATTTGCAACAATTCGCAAAAAATTAATGGAAGGGCTTGAAAATCGTCAGGAAAATCCGACTTTAGTTTTAGAAACAGTAGAAAAACTTAACGAAAATGTTTTAACTATTGGTTTTGCGCGTCGTTTTGCAACATATAAAAGAGCGCATTTAATTTTTAGTAACTTAAAACGTTTAGCAGAACTTGTAAATAATAAAGAAAAGCCTGTACAGTTTATTTTTGCAGGAAAAGCACATCCTGCCGATAAAGCTGGTCAGGATTTAATAAAAATGATAGTTGAAATATCACGTCGCCCAGAATTTGTTGGTAAAATATTATTCCTGGATAACTATGATATTGAACTTGCAAAAAAATTAGTGCAAGGTGTTGACGTTTGGTTAAACACACCAACTCGTCCTCTTGAAGCATCTGGAACCAGTGGTGAAAAAGCAGTAATGAATGGTGTAATAAATTGCAGCGTATTAGATGGGTGGTGGGCAGAAGGCTACGTAAAAGGAGCTGGTTGGGCTTTAAAAGAAGAGCGCACATATGATAATCAGGACTTCCAGGATGAGTTAGATGCAGAAACATTATATTTCCTTTTCGAAAATGAAATAGTTCCTACATTCTACAATAATGACAAATCTGGCTTACCAACAAAATGGATTGCACATATTAAGAAAACTATTTCTGATATAGTTCCTCGTTTTACTATGAAACGTCAACTTGATGATTATTATAGTAAATATTATAACAAATTGTTTGAAAGAAGAAATTTATTGTATGCAAACAATTATGAATTGGCCAAAAAGATTGCAGCCTGGAAACAAAAAATGATTAGAGGGTGGGAAAGTATTGAAGTTGTGTCTTACAATTTACCCGACTCTACTGCAAAACCACTATTACTTGGAGAAGATTTTATTGCCGAAATAGCTTTAAATCTTCACGAAATACCTACTTCAGATATTGGTATTGAAATAGTTTTTGGACAAAAAGTTTTTGATGAGGTAAAAGAAATACATTTTATTGAAGAAATGAAACCAATTTCAGAACATCAAGGGCAAGTTACTTTTAAATGTGTAGTTCCAGCAACACGATCTGGTGTATATGACTACTCGTTTAGGATTTTTCCAAAGAATCCCGACTTACCTCATAGAATGGATTTCCCATTATTGAAATGGATTTAAAAAAAAGAGCAGTGAAAATCACTGCTCTTTTTTTTCGTTGTTAACTTTTTTTTGCCTTCCTTCTTTTTTTAAAGATTGGTCAATTATCCATTCAAGTTGACCGTTAATGCTTCTGAATTCATCATCAGCCCATTTCTGAACTGCAGCAAGGGTTTCTTCATTTAACCGTAGAACAAAGGCTTTCTTTTTTCCCACAACTTAATGTATTAATCTTTTTTCCGATGTGTTATAATATAAATTATAGGTAAAATGCCAATAGTATTAAATATTGCAATGCATATAAACCAGGCAAGTTTATTTGCTCGTGCCGATTTCCATAATGCAATAGTTTTCCATATTACATCCCATATTCCAATAATTATTAGTAATGGAATAAACCAAACAAAATTAGTAAATAGTTGTGCTTCCATAATTGGTTATTTTAATGATTTAAAGTACCTGCATTTACAATTGGAGCCGCTGATTTTTCAGAACAAAGAACAACCATAAGGTTACTTACCATTGCAGCTTTTTTCTCTTCATCAAGATCAATTATCTTTTTCTTTGATAATTGTTCTAACGCCATTTCTACCATGCTTACAGCACCTTCCACTATTTTAAAACGTGCTGCAACAACGGCCGTTGCTTGTTGACGCTGTAACATAGCACTTGCAATTTCAGGCGCATATGCTAAATTACTAATACGTGCTTCAAGAACAGTGATACCAGCCAACTCTAATCTTTCACGAATTTCTTCTTCTAATTTGTGATTTATTTCATCGCCACCAGAACGTAAGCTAATATCTTTTTCTTCATCATCAAAATTATCATAAGGATAAGAATGAGCTAATTTTCTAATTGCAGATTCTGTCTGAATTTTTATAAAATTCACATAATCGTCTACAGCAAATGCAGCTTTAAATGTTTCTTCAACTTTCCAAACTAGAATTACACCTATTAATATAGGGTTTCCAATTTTATCGTTAACCTTTATAAGTTCGCTGTCAAAGTTACGGGCTCTAAGACTAATTTTCTTTTTCATGTTAAATGGATTTACCCAATAAAAACCATTTTGTTTTACCGTTCCATTGTATTTTCCAAATAAAATTAAAACTCTTGATTCGTTTGGATCAACAACCATTAAACCAGTAAAGGCAAATACGCCGAATAGTGCAATAAAAATTGTTGCCCCAATAACAATTGGGTTTTCTGGAATCGCAATGTTTATTAATGGAGATAATAACATTAATAAGCCTACTAATAATCCTAAATAACCAGAATTTGTTGATAATGTTTTAGCTTTTTCCATTTTGTGTGATATTAAAGTGATATCACAAAGATACTATATTGAATACCCGAAATGCAAATATTTTCTCGATTATTTTTCATCGCAATTTGGAATTGGTTGATAATGAGGTAAAAAATTTACAACCTCAACTTCGTTTTTAAAATCTTTCACATTTTAGAATCAAAGAAAAATTATGAATACTTTTTTTCTGGATATAAAATCACATAAATAAAAAAGGAGGCAATTGCCTCCTTTTTTATTTATGTGATTTAAGAATTTTATTTTTCTCTTAGCAGATAGAAGAATCCTTTAAATTCATAATCTGTTTCTTTCTTTCCTTTAGCAGTGACAATGTAGTAATAA
>CAIQJL010000010.1 GCA_903872185.1 uncultured Bacteroidota bacterium
AACGTTACAGGAAATATTACAGGTTTTGAAAATCCAACAAGAGATGCTTCAATTAATTTATTTCCAAATCCATCAAATGGAACAATGTACCTTACAAATGCTGAAAATTCTTCAATTGAAATTTTTGATATGTTAGGTAACTTGGTATACTCAAAATCTATTATTTCTAATATTGAGCAATTAGATCTTTCTTCATTATCAAATGGTAGTTATTTTGCAAGAATAACTAACGAAAATAATGTAGCTACAAGAAATATTGTACTAGCAAGATAATTTTAGTTCTTTAATTTTTGAAATCAGTAATTTGGAGCAATCTTTGCCACCGGGTTACTGATTTCTTTTTAAAACACGATTATGAAAACTATTTTATTCTCTTTATTTGCTTTGTTTGTAGTTAATTGTTCTATTGCTCAAACAAATGAATTTAAATTACCAAATGTTGATGTTAAAACAATGGATGGTAAAAAGTTTAACACTTCAGAAATTAAAAATGACGGAAAGCCAATAATAATAAGCTTTTGGGCAACATGGTGTAAGCCATGTGTAATGGAACTTTCAGCAATAGCTGAAAAATACCAGGATTGGCAAACCGAAACTGGTGTAAAACTTTATGCAGTTTCAATCGACGATTCGAAAAGTATGAACAGAGTATCACCTTTTGTAAATGGAAAAGGTTGGGATTACATAGTGTTATTAGATGCTAACAGCGATTTTAAACGAGCAATAAATGTAATTAATGTTCCGCATACATTTTTAATTGATGGAGCTGGAAATGTTGTATACCAACACACAACATATGCAGAAGGAGATGAAGACCTTCTTTATGAAAAAATTAAAAAACTTGCAAAAGGAGAAAAAATTAACGAATAATTTTTCAAATGCGATTTAAAAATATTTTTATTCCTGTATTTATTTTATTTTCTATATATATTCAGGCCCAAACAAATAACGAAGGTCAATTGCATGGAAATTTTCAGGTCGACATGCAAACCTATAAAGAAGATAGTTTAATTAGTGCTCCAAAAATTCCTGAAAAAATGCTTCTAAATGCTTATGCTAACTTAACTTATTCTAAAGGTAATTTTACTGCCGGAATAAGATATGAAGCATATATGAATACATTGTCGGGATATGACTCCAGATACAATGGAAATGGTATTCCTTATCGTTTTTTAACTTACAAGGCTGATGAACTTGAAGTCACTGCCGGAAGTTTTTACGATCAGTTTGGAAATGGTTTAATTCTTAGAGCATACGAAGAAAAAGGATTGGGATATGATAATGCTTTTGATGGAGTAAGAGTTAAATATCAAATTTATAAAGGGGTTTCTGTAAAAGGATTAGTAGGGAAACAAAGATTCTTTTTTGATAAAGGCCCTGGCATTGTTAGGGGAGTTGATGGCGAAATAAATACAAATGAATTATTGAAGTTTATGAGCGAAAGTAAAACTCAGATTATTTTGGGTGGTAGTTTTGTAAGTAAATATCAAGCCGATAAAGATCCACTCTATAAACTTCCCGAAAATGTTGGTGCATGGGCAGCAAGAATGAATATTACAAGAGGTGCAATAAATTTTAACACCGAGTACGCATATAAAATAAACGACCCGTCTGCCGATAATCTTTACATTTATAAGCCAGGCGAAGCATTATTAATTAGTACAAGTTTTTCTAAAAAAGGGTTTGGTGTTTTGCTAAATGCCAAGAGAGTTGATAATATGGCTTTTAGGTCAAACAGAAATGCTGGTTTAATTGATTTAAATATTAATTATTTGCCAATTCTTACTAAATCATATACATATTCTTTTTTGAATTTTTATCCATATGCAACTCAGTCTAACGGCGAAATGGGTGGTGGAGCAGAAGTAATGTATAAGTTTAAAAAATCAACTCTTCTTGGGGGTAAATATGGAACAAATATTTCTATAAATTTTAGTAGATTAAATAGTCTTGACAAAACTGCACCTTCTGATACTTCTGTGATTGGTATTTCTGGAACATTAGGTTATCAATCAGATTTCTTTACACCAGGAGATGAATTATATTTTCAGGATTTTAATATTGAAATAAATAAAAAATTCTCGAAAAGATTTAGTGGAAATTTTATTTATCAAAACCTTATTTATAATTCTGATGCATTAAGAAAAGATCATAAACAAACATATGTATTTGGAAATACAGGTATTGCTGATATGCTTTATAAAATAAATGATAAAAATGCCATACATATTGAATTAGGTGCTCTATTTACGAAACAGGATATGGGCAATTGGATAATGTTACAGGCAGAATATTCTATAGCGCCTAAATGGTTTTTCTCATTATCTGATCAATATAATTATGGAAATGAAGACAAAGACTTACAACTTCATTATTATACTGCTGCTATTGCATATGCAAAAGGCGCTAATCGTATTCAAATTGGATATGGCAGACAACGTCAGGGGATAATGTGTGTTGGTGGAGTTTGTAGAAGTGTGCCAGCATCAAACGGATTTATTTTAGCATTAAGTTCAAGTTTTTAAAAAAGAATATTTATGAAAAACATTATACAGAATATTTTTTTATTGTTAGGGTTAAGTTTAATTGTGATTATTGTTAGTTGCGATAAAATTGAAGGACCTTATACTGAAAATACTGAAGTTATTCCATTACAATGCCCTGTACCTGAATTTCCAGCACTTCAAAATGTATATAAGAAAATATTAATGGAAGATTTTACTGGTCATACTTGTATTAATTGTCCAACTGCACATAATATATTAAATAATCTGATTTCAACATATGGTGATACTATTGTTGGAATAGCATTGCATGTAGGATTTTTTGCTGCACCAAATAGTTCAGGTTTATACACATATGATTTTAGAACAGATGAGGGAACTGCAATAGATCAAGCATTTCATGTTTCAGATGTTGGTCTTCCTCAGGGAATGATTAGTCGCACCCAATACAATGGAAGTTATATTATTGCCCCTTTTTCATGGTCTACTGTTGTTCAATCTCTAATTGGGCAACAACCAAAACTTGCTTTACAAATTATTAATAATTATAACGAGACTGATAGTTCGTTTTGTGCTCATATAAAATTGACTTTTCTAGAGAATATTACCGATACATTAATGTTCTTTTGTTGCTTAGCAGAAGATAGTATTATTAAACCTCAAATGAGTTTGACCGTTCCATCACCATATAATATTCCAGCATATAATCATATGCATGTTTTTAGGGATGGATTAAATGGAAATTTAGGTGTAACAATAGATCCAACTAAAACAGATAAAGATAGTTCCATTGTTAAATCATATTTCTATAATTTAAAACAAAAAGATTTTAAGCATAAAAATCTTAAAATTGTGGCTTTTGTTTACAAGAGCTCAAATAATGAGGTTTTGCAAGCTGAGGATGAAAAAGTAAAATAAATTTAAACCTAACAGGTTTCTAAAACCTGTTAGGTTTAAATTTATTTAATTCCTAAAAAGAGATTTCTGTTTAATAATTACAACTTTGCCGTATTTAGCAAGTTCTTTTTGGTCAATTCTTTTAGCATCGCCAACAATACCAATAACCATTGGTTTTGATTTTAGATTATCATCCGAAAACTTTTTAATATCATCAAAAGTTAATTCGTAATAAACGGGAATTTTAACTCTAGCAGGATCTTCTTTATATCCTAATAATTTCCATTTTGCTATTGACTGACTTACATTTCTAAAATCAGGATGTTCGGCAACAGATGACTGAGCTAAATATTCTTTTATCATATTTATTCTTTCTGGCTTTAATGGCATTTTTCTAACAAGTGAATCGAATAAACTAACTGCCTCAAGAGTTTTATCGCTTTGTGTACCTATAAAGCCATAGAAAATACTTTCTTTTCCAGATTGTTTTGGTAAAGAATAATGTGCACCAGCTGAGTATGCAAGCGAACGATATTCTCTAACTTCCTGAAGTACTAATCCTGAAAAATCGCCACCAAAATATAAATTAAAAGCATCTATGTAAGGTTCATCGTCATTGTAAAATGGTTTTTCATTTATAAGAAAATAAATCTTGCTTTGTAATGCTTTTGGCTTGTCAACAAGAAAAATTGTATTTTCATTATATTTTGTTACACTTAAATTTGATGGAGCTAAAGAATTTGATGGTCTATCAGCAAAACGATAATCATTTTTTAGATAAGATATAATTTCATCAAATGCTATATTTCCAACAAAGTGCACATCGGCTTCAAAATTTGTAGCAAGTTTAAAAACTGATAATAATGAATCGGTACTAATTCCTTTTAATTCTTTAACGGTTGGTCTGTCAATAAAATTTGATTTGTTACCATATTTTATCCAGCTAAAAAGTGCAGTCGCTATATTATCTGGTTCTTTGCTTTCGATTTTACGGTTTGATTTTTCGCCTTCTAACAATATGTCCAATTTTTCTGGTTCACAAACAGGGTTATGTATAAGTTTTCCTAATAATATAAGTGCGGGTTTAATCTGACTTTCTTTTCCTTCTAATTCAACTATAGTGTAATCTCTGTCACTACTTATATTATATGTGCAACCAATTTTACTGAATTCATTTTTAAGTTCGTTTACTTTTAATTCAGCTGTTCCCGAAAGATTTGCAAGTTGTGTTGCATTTATTAATAATGGATGGTATGTTTCGCCCATTCCATATTTTATAGTAAGTGTAAAAATATCATTGTATGGGTTTTGGGTTTGATAAAAACTTATTCCTTTTTTTACTCTGTTTTGTTGAACATCTGTTCTAAAATCAACAAATCTTTCTTCAATTGGTTTTGACGGTAATGTTTCTAAATGTTTTGTAAATTCTGATTTTGCATCTGTATTTGAAATAACTGGTTTGTATCCGGGTTTGTCAATTTTTTCTTTTTTTGGAAATCCCATTTTAGAATAGAAAGCTAAATAATCTTTGCCAAAATATTTTTTGGCTGTATTTATTACATCTTGTTTTGTAATAGATACAATTTTGTTTGGCATAGAAAAAGCTGCTTCGGGTTCTTGATTTTGCCCAAATAATTCGGCAAAATACATAGAACGATTTTCTACATTTTCCATCTCAAACATAAAGTCTTTATAAATTTCTGCTTTAATAGCCTCAACCATCCATTCATCGAAATTTCCGTTACGTAAATCGTCAATTTTTTGCATTACAAGTGCTTCAGCATCTTCAAGTTTCTGACCTAATATTTTCGGTACAATTAAAATTACATTTTCACCGTAATCATTGTATTGCATTGGAAAAATTTGAGCTGCAAGTAATTTATTGTCAATTGTTAATTTATCTAATAATCCAGTCTGATTTCCATTTGAAAGTATTCCGTTACAAATCTTAATGGCAATTTCTTCCTTATCACCAGCTGGAACCGTTCTAAATCCGAGCATACCAATTTTTATTGGTGTTAATTTCATTTCAACTAATTCACGTCCATTAAACGGTACTTCTTTCCATTCTTTTTTCTCGGGTAAATCAGTTTTTTTCCATCTGCCAAATTTTTCTTTAATTAGTTCAAGAGTTTCTTTTGTGTCAAAATCACCAGATAAAACAAGTGCCATATTGTTTGGCACGTAATAAGTTGAAAAAAACTTAAACATCTTATTTAAAGATGGATTTTTTAAATGATCAATTGTCCCAATTAAAGGTTGTTGACCGTATGGGTGATTTTTAAATGATGCTTTACTGAATTCTTCAAAAAGCTTAAATTGAAACATATCAGAATAAAGATTTTTCTCCTCGTAAACTACTTCTAATTCAGATTGAAATCCTCTAAATACAGGATTTATAAAACGTTGGCTGTATATTTCAAGCCATTTATTTATTTGGTTTGAAGGGAAGGCATTATGAAAAACGGTTCTGTCTGGACTTGTATTTGCATTTAAATCAATTCCTCCAATGTTTTTAATAACTTTATCCATTTCGTTGGGAATGGCGTATTTATTAGCTTCAAGAGATGCCTGGTTAATATTTAGTTGAATTTCTTTTCTTTTCTCGGGATCAGTTGTTTTTCCTAATTCTTCGTATAGTGCAAATATTTTATCAATAAATGGCTTTTCTGATGTCCAATCTGTAGTTCCTAAAACATCTGTTCCTTTAAACAACATATGCTCCATATAATGAGCCATGCCTGTTGCGTCAGCAGGATCATTTTTTGAACCGGCTTTGGTAACAACAATGCCGTACACCATTGGCCTTGAATGGTCTTCGTTTAAAATAATTGTTAAGCCATTATCTAATGTGAATTTTTCAACTATGGGTTTTTTCCATTCAACCTCTTGACTTACTCCATTAAAAAAGAGTATTCCTAAAAATATATAAAACATTAACCAGGTTTTCATTCGCAATTAATTATAAATAAGTTAAATGAATTATTGTTTGATATGTATTCAAACTTACGTAAAATATTTTGAATTTTAAATTTTTTATAAAAAATATGATTTAACCATTTATATCTATTGAATTTAGTTAAAATAATTTATAGTTTCTTATGGCTTGTTTTTTGAAGCAGTTTTTGCTAAATAAATTTGAGGGTTTGATATTTAGTAAAAAAAATGTTTAATTTCGTAACAAAATTTGAGTTTTAATGTAAAAACCTGAATTATACTATTTAGAGTTAATAATGATTTTTAGAGTATTAATTTTATTTTGTTTTTTATCTTTTTCTTGTGTTATTAAAATACAAGCTCAGGATAATGCTAAATCGGCACAAGAAACTGAGCTAGAACAAAAAGCATTTACTTTATTTAGAGCAGAAAATTTTCCTGATGCACTTCCTTTATTTTCACAGTTATTAAGCCTTTATCCAAAGGAACCAAATTACAATTTTGGTTATGCAGTTTGCTTAATTGAAACTAATCAACAAATTGAAAAATCAATAAAGTATTTGCAGTTTGCTGATAGTAAAAGTGATAATCCACTTATTAAATTTTATTTGGGAAGGGCATTTCATTTAAGTTATAAGTTTGATGAAGCTTTAAGCAATTATGATATATATGCAAAAAAAGCATTACCTGCTGATAAAAAGAAGTATTTGTTAGATAGTAGAATTTCAATGTGTAACAATGGAAAAGATTTAATTCGATTTATTAGCGATTTAACTGTAGTAGATAATAAGAAAATAAAAAGTGATAATTTCTATTATTCCTACGAATTAAAGGATTTTGGTGGAAAGCTAATTGTAAAACCTCCTGAATTTAAATCGAAAATAGATAAAAAATTAGAAACTGTAAATAATGTTATTTTCTTTCCAAATAATGCAAAAGAAGTTTTTTATGGAAGTTATGGCGATAAAAATGTAAACGGACGAGATATTTATAAAATTCAGAAAGATTCCCTTGGTAAATGGGGCAAACCCGAAAATATTGGTCCTGTAATTAATACTCCTTATGATGAAGATTATGCTTTTTTGCAAGCAGATGGTAAAACATTGTATTTTTCATCAAAGGGCCATAATAGTATGGGTGGGTACGATATTTTTAAATCAGTTTATGACAGTACTGCACGCGTTTGGACGAAACCTGTAAATCTCGATTTTCCTACAAATACTCCTTACGATGATTATCTTTTTATCACAGATAAAGATGAACTATATGCTTATTTTGCTTCAAATCGTGAAACTAATGGCGATAATATTTCAGTTTATAAAATTGTTGTTGATAAAAAACCGATAGAAAGACAATTTAATAATATTGATGAAATTATTAATACATCAAAACTTGAGGTATCTACTTTAGCAGACATTAAAAAAGCAGAAAATTCTCATAATGAACTTGTAAATAA
>CAIQJL010000011.1 GCA_903872185.1 uncultured Bacteroidota bacterium
AAGTAAAAATGTAAAAGATTAAATAGGCTGCTCTTCTCGTCTTTATTGGCAATGTTTAAACTAAATTCATCTTCGGCATCAACTTGTGTTCTGAATATGGAATCTTTTTCTGTAGATCTTAAATCTATATTTTTATAGTTTTTTAAGGAATCTATTATTGCTTTTCTGTCAATTTTACGAGGTTCTTCGCCTGCAATAAGTGCCTTAATATTATCTACATAAAGATCACGAAGATAAATTTCAGTTTCTAATGAATCAACTCTAAGGCTATTCATTTTAATAAGTTGCACAGTTTCGCCAGTTGGATAGCCTGGAATAAGCTCTCGTAATGGTGTATATGCAATTAATACCGTTGTGGCAAAAATTAAAACAAATGCCATTACCACCAAAACAATAAAAACATTAAGTCTGGTAAGCCTTAACCAAAAAACTTCCTCAAAGGTATTGTCGTTGTAAACAATTAAACGATACTTATATCGTAATCGTTTAAAAAACCCTTTTTTGTTTTTTTTCTTATCCATTAGTTATCGCAAACCTACAGCAATTTTCAAAAATACACAAATTCAAGATCACAATTCAGTTTTTGATTCTATTATCGTTTATAAGTAAAATAAATTTACTAAAAACATAGATTAGATACAAAATTAAAATATTCTCAATTATTAAACCTAAATTAATTGTTTGAGCAAAAGTATTCTTTGTTTAAGAAGAATTATTTTATTCGAAAATATATGTATAACAAAGTACATGATGTTGTATAACTTATTTTCAAAAACTTGCCTAACTATTTTTTAATTCCCCTCAAGTAATTCGTAAATCGTAGAAATAAAGGCATATACGTATTATTAATTACCTCAATTAGTCTATATCTAAAAGCATTTAGTTTAAACTATAATAAGTATATCAATCTAATATACAGGCAATAGAAAAGCTATTCGATTTTTAAAATATTTAAATCTGAACATTCAAATTTCAATAGAATAATCGCACATGAATCATGTTTCTTAACATGCAAAAATCTCTGGTTTTGCCTTAAATAACAGGTGTTTTAGAGGAAACCTTTAAGGTGTTTTTACGTCTAAATATAAATATGAGGGTTGCCCTTTTTTAGAAAATTGAAAAAAAAGAAAAATTAAAATAAAATGAAGAAAATTAGTTTAGCAATTGTCGTATGTTCCTTAATGATAGTTAGTTTTGTTGCAAATGCGCAAACAGAGACAAAAGGTACAACCCAAATTAACGATAACAGTTCCGTTTCAAGAGAATTAATTTTAGGAGTTCCAAAAATCTCTGAAAAAACTCTTTATCTGCTTACAAGTACAATTCTGCAAATAGAAGGTTTACAATATGAAACATATTGCCCTAAGCATAAACTTGTTCTGGTTTATTACAACCCCAAAAAATTTGTAAGACCTGAAGAGGTTGTACAGGCTATTAATGATATGGACTTTAGCTTAAACATCATGATTAAAAACGGAGGTTTTAAAGAAGCCAAAGAAATGTGTTCAGAATAAATTTTAAAAATTATAAATAAATAAAGCTTATGAAAAAGCAATATATAATTAAAATTAGTTTGGTAAAAAATAAAATAGCATTAGCATTTTTAATGATGTTTGTTTCAATACAAATGTTTGGTGCTTATTGTACAAATACAAATGGTGGAAGTACCTCGTATTATGTAAATAATTTTTCTACAACAGCTGGTTCTACAAATATTACAAACAATGGCTCTAATTTCTCTGCTAATGGTTATGGTGATTTCACTGTTAAAGTTGTAACTGCTATAATAGGTGGAACTGTAAACTGGTCAATAGCTTCCGGAAATGGTACTATGGGATATGCCATTTGGGTAGACTGGAATCAGGATCAAGACTTTGCCGATGCAGGGGAACAAGTTTACATGTCAAGCTCTGGTGCTTTATCAGCAACTGGCAGTATTACTGTTCCTGGTGGAGCACTTGCAGGAAATACAAGAATGAGAGTTGTTGGTGATTGGATGAATGGGAGTGTACCTGGTGGTGCGTGCTTAGGTTCTAGTTATACTGAGTGTGAAGACTATACTTTTTCAGTTGGAGCTGCTGGTCCAATGGTTTATTCATCATGTACAACAACTCAAACAAATATATCAAATGTTTTTAAAAATACTACAAACAATCAGGTTATCGGAATAGAAATAGTAACAACTGGATCAACTAGTCCGCTTAATGTTTCTTCTTTTACATTAAATACAGCTGGAACAACAAATGTTGCAGATATAACAAATGCAACATTATGGACCACCGGTTCATCAAGCACTTTTGCCACAACGACTCAAATTGGTGGTACTGTTGCTGCTCCAAGTGGAGCTTTCACTATTAATTCTGGTGCAAATATGCCATATACCTTGGGTACCGGAACCAATTATTTTTGGCTAACATATGATGTTCCTGCCGGAGCAACAACAAATAATGTAATTGATGCTTCATGTACTTCTCTTACAGTTTCATCGGCTCAAACACCAACAATTACTGCGCCAGGCGGATCAAGACAAATTAAAGTTATAATTTTAGATGGTACTTTTAGCTTAGGAACAACCTTTGCTCTAAATGGAATGACATCTGTTAATGGTAGCACTAATAAATGGATTATCGGTACAGATACTCATAATGGTGCTCCTAATAGTGCTTATATTAACAATACAGGTACTAATAATGATTATAAACTCACAACCGTTGATGTATCTCATTTTTATTATGATTATAACTTTCCTGCTGGTCAGACTATTATTAATTTAACTTTTGATTGGAAATGTGCTGGAGAAAGTTCTTATGATGATTTAAAAGTATTTTTAGTACCAACTTCTACAACTCCTGTTGCTGGAACTTCTTTGGCATCTGGTCAAATTGGAGTAACTTACAACAGTCAAACCACTTGGCAATCTGTTAATATTACGCTTGCTGCTGCGAATGCAGGCACAACACAGCGATTAGTTTTCTCTTGGCGTAATGATGGATCTGGAGGAACACAACCACCAGCAGCTGTCGATAATATTTTAATTACGACATCTGCTCCTGCTCCAATGACATATGTTAGTAGTGCAGTTACACAGTCAAACACAACTCCTGTAGCTATTGGTAGTAATAGTAATGAAGTGATTGGCATTCAGGTAGTAACTGCTGGAATTGCAAGTCCTATCTCTGTTACACAATTTACAGTTAATGCTAATGGGTCTACAGCAATTGCTGACATCAATGCAGCAAATTCTGCGAAAATATATTATACTGGCAATAGCAGCACTTTTGCTACTACAACTTTATTTGGCCAAAATACACCTACCATTGCCAATTTTACTATTGGTGGAACTCAAGCTCTAGTAAATGGAACCAATTATTTTTGGCTGGTTTATGATGTACAAGGTACTGCCACGGCAGGAGATGTGATTGATGGACAATGTACTTCTATTGCATGTAGTGGAGCCCAAACACCATCACCTACAACAGTAGTAGGCAGTAGACCAATTGTTAATCAAGTAACAATTGGCACAGGAACTTCTACAGGGACATATCCTTTTTATACTTATTTTGGTTATTCTCGTTCAGCTTCATTATTTACTTCTGCTGAAGTTGGTCTACCTACTGTATTAACCCATCTTGCATGGAATATTTCTACTGCAAATGCTACTGATAATATCCCAGTTAAAATATATTTAAAAACAACTACATCTACTGCGTTAACTGCAGGTACCTGGGCAAATATGATATCTGGGGCTACATTAGTTTATGATGCAACAACAACATTTACTCCAACAGGTTGGAAAACATTTGATATTACTGATTTTACTTATTGTAACGACAACTTGTTAGTGCTATGTGAAGCAAATTATGGCAGCTCTGGTGCAGGTTCTGATTATCCTTATTTTTATTATACAACAGCTACCAATAGTCATGAAACATGGTCTCAGGATGCAACAGCACCAACAGGTAATGGTTCGGTTGGCAGTAGTCGTCCAAATATTCGTATTGATAAATCAACAGCAGTATTGTGTACAGGTGTACCAACTGCCGGCACTGCAAACGCATCGCCTAACAGTATCTGTCTTCCACTATCTTCTCTTTTATCCGTAACCGGTAGCTCTATAACTTGCGGACTTACATATCAATGGCAATCTGCTGCTTTATTAGCAGGACCATATACAGATATTCCTGGTGCTACATCTACTACATATACTGCTTATCCAACTTCAAACACTTATTATCGTAGAGCTATTACTTGTGGCGCAAGCACTGTTTATACAGCAGGTGTTCTTGTTACGGTTACCGGACCAGTCTATGCAGCAATTGGTTATACAACTAGTTTTGAGGCTAAATGGTTAAGTCGTTGTGGTACAGAAGAGATCCCTGATAATTTTTGGGTAGCCTCTATTCCTGTAATAAATAATAAATCATGGAGAAGAGATAATGATGGTGCAACCGCCACATGGACTACACCTGCTAATGGAATGTATGTCCCTGCTGGATCTCTTGGTAATAGAAGTGCACGATATCATTCATATTATGCATCAGGAAAAGGATATCTGGATTTGTATATAGATTTAAGTACCCAAGCTGGAACAAAAATGTTATCATTTGATTACATTAATACTTCTGGAACCGATCAAATGAAAGTTTATCTCTCTACTGATGGTGGTATAACGTTTCCCATAACTTTAAATACTGTAACTTTAGCAGCTGCATGGACAACTTATTATGCTTCTCTTTCATCAAATTCTGCTACTTGTGTTATAAGATTCGAAGCAAACGGAGATGCGGGTGCAACTTCTGATATGGGATTAGATGCAGTAAGTATAACTCCACCTTGTAGTAGTGCTCCAGCTCCAGGAACAGCAACTACAAGTATTGCTTCATTCTGTAACACTGGAACACCTACTCTTTCGGTTACAGGTTATACGGTTTCAGGTGGTATTACATTCCAATGGGAATCATCTGTCTCAAATTCACCTTATTCATGGTCTGTAATTACTAGTGGTCAAAGTACAACATATACTGCTTCACCAGCGATTAATCAGACAACTTATTACCGCTGTGCAGTATCTTGTGGTGCAAGTACATCTTATACAAATATTGTTACTGTAACAAATTCTGCTCAACAAATTACAGGAACAAATTCACCAGTAACGGTAACCTGTAATACTGCAGCAAACATGACAGCGACTGCAACTGGTGGTACTATTAGTTGGTATGCTAATTTAGCAGGAGGATCATCTTTAGCAACAGGAGGCTCATATAGCCCTGTTGTTAGTGCAAATACAACTTATTATTGTGCAGCAGGTGCTGGCGGTTCAACTTCTAATGTTGGAAAAGTTTCAAGCCCTCTTTCTGATGGTTATTATGGTTCATCAAACACTGGTTTGGTATTTAATGCTATCACTGCTTTTACGCTTGTTTCTGTAAAGGTATATGTTCAAACAGCAAGTTCTAATGTGATAATCCAGTTTCAAGATAATACAGGAACAGCTATTGGTGCGAACTATACTTTTAATAATTGCCCAGCTGGTTTAAATACCTTAACTTTAAATATTAGTGTTCCTGTCGGAACAGGGTATCGTCTTGTTTCAAATAACACTAATAGCTTAGGTAGAGATTTTACAGCAGCTTTTCCTTATACTCAAGCAGGAATTTGTTCAATAACTGGTGCTGTTTTAGGTGGGTCATCTTCAACAGCTTATTACTTTTTTTATGATTGGGTAATTAGTTCAGGTTGTGAATCTACACCTAGAACTCCTGTTAATGTCATTGTTTCAGGTGGCGTAACAGCACCTGTATGCTCTGGTACTCCTTCACCTGCTGATAATGCTACAGGCATTTGCCCTGTTTCTACACTAATTTCATGGTCTGCTTCAGTAACTTCATGTAGGGCTGCAACTGGATATAAATTATATTTTGGAACTGATGCTGCAGCTACAAATATATATAATGGCTTGGATATTGGATTGGTAACTACTTACAATCTTGGTAATCTATCGGGTTTAACGGCATATTATTGGAGAATTGTTCCTTATAATTCAGCTGGAAATGGTACTTGCGCTACAGTTTGGAAATTTACTACAGTAGGTAATCCTGGGAATATTTGTGCTACTAATATGGGTACTGGTGTTATAAATGTCGCTGTTCTTCCATATGCTTCTGGTCCTGGTACTACAGAAAATCAAGTTAATGATATTACTGCTGCAAATTCTGTAACTTGTGGAAGTTCCTCTTATTTAGGTGGTGAAGATCAGGTATTTATTTTTACACCAGCTTTATCAGGAAGTATTACTGCGACAGTAACATCTACAGGTAGTTGGACTGGACTTATGCTTTACGATGGTTGTCCGTTAACCGGTATAATATGCGGAGCAGTTCAAGGTAACTGCATTGGTTATTCACAAGATTCTTATGGAACAAGAAGTTTGACCGTATGTGTTACTGCTGGTATAACCTATTACCTTGTTTTAGATAGTTACCCTTCACCTGATTTTAATTCATACTCTAACCTTACGATTTCTGCACCTACAGGTTCTGTTGCGTCAAACGATTTGCCATGCACTGCAATTCCACTTAATTTGGGAGGGATTACTAACGGCAATAATTCATGTACAGGTGGATCATCTGAACCTGCAACACCAAGTTGCTGGACATATGGATTATTAAATACAGTTTGGTATACTGTAGTTTGTCCTGCTTCTGGTAAACTCAACATTTCAACAACTTTAGGAACTCTTACAAATACTCAGATTGCTGTTTATTCAGGTTCTTGTGCATCTTTATCATTTGTAACTGGAGCATGTAATGATAATATATCCGGTTGTGGCTCTTCAAATGCGTCAATGCTTCAATTAACTGGCCTTACACCTGGTGCAACTTATTATATCCGAGTTGACGGAGGTTATGATTTAATCGGATCATTTGATATTACTGCTTATGATGGAAATACTCCGCCTCCTACAACTTTAGGTCAGGATTGTTCGGCGCCATTACCAACTTGTGCTACAATGCTAAACACTGCTGACCCAGGTTACTCTGGTACAGGTAGCGTATGTGATTTTGATGGAACATATGATTGTACTGGAGGAGATAGAGCTGCAGTATTTTATACTATTGATATAGCTAGTGCTGGTCAACTAATGTTCAATATCGTTCCAAATGATTATAGTGGTGGCTATCCTGGTGATGGAACAGATTACGATTTTATTATTTGGAAAACTGCTGGTTCTGGAACTCTTGCAACTTGTTCATCAATTTCAACAAATTCAAGTATTGGTATGATTGCATGTAACTATAGCTATATTGACGTAACAGGCTTATACACAGGAGGAAATGCTCCAGCTATCTATGGTTCAGGTTTTGATGATGCTTATGAGCCTCCAGTAACTGTTGCCGCTGGTGATCAATATCTTTTATGGATATCAAATTTCTCTTTAAGTACAAGTGGATTTACTATTAACTATGCTAACAGTACTCCTTCTGCCGCAATTATTAATATCGCTGCTGTTCCTACTTTAGTTGCATGGACAGGGGCAACCTCAGGTGCATGGGCACTAGCAGACAATTGGGGAGGCTGTGGTTCTCCAAATTCTTGTGCAACAAGTGTTGTAATTCCTTCTTATCAACCTACTATGCCTATTATTTCTACAAATATCTCTGTAAATGATTTAACAATTAACTCTGGAGCTACATTAACTGTAAATACTACAAGAACTTTAACAATTTGTGGTAATTTTATTAATAATGGTACTCTGATAGTTAATGGTACAGGTAGAGTAATCTTCGCAGGAACAGGTGCTCAGATTTGTAATAATAATGGTGTTGCTTTAACAATTCCAAATGTTACAATAAACAACACTGGTGCAGGAGTTACACTTGGTGGTAGCAATGGTAATATGATTATTACAAGCTCTTTTACCTTAACTTCCGGGAAACTTTACACATCAAATTCTGCAATGCTTGTTATTAATGCAGGCGCTACTTCTACACCAGGAACTACAACTAGCTTTGTTGATGGTCCTATGGAAAAACTTGGAATTGATCCGTTTGTTTTTCCTCTTGGTGATGGTACCCGTTGGGCAAGACTTGCAATGAGTGCTCCAACAGCATCAACAACATTTAAAGCTGAATACTTTGCAACTCCATATAGTTCACTTACACCTATGGATTTAACTCAAGGGGCTGCTATACTTAATCATGTAAGCTCCTTGGAATATTGGCAATTTGACAGACCTGTTGGAACAGGTAATACTTCAGTAACTCTTTATTGGGAAAATTCAACTTTTAGCATTATGTATCTTTGTGCTTCATATTTGGACCTTTCTGTTGCTAAATGGACTGGAACTGCATGGACAAATTTAAATCCTACAGGTGGAGTTATTACAGGAACCTGTGGTGTTGGTGGATCTGGAACAATAACAACACAGACCGCAGTTACATCTTTTAGTCCATTTACTTTCGGATCGTTAAAATCTCCTGTTCAAAATCCTCTTCCAATAGAAATATTATCATTTACTGGTAAAAAACAAGACGATGTAAATGTTATCGATTGGAAAACTGCAAGTGAATTTAACAATGATTATTTTATGCTGATGAAATCAAAAGATGGAGTTAATTTTGAAGATTTATACAAAGTTAATGGAGCGTTAAACAGCAACTCTATTTTATCTTATAGCTATATTGATAATGCTCCGTTTGATCCTATTTCATTTTACAAATTAAAACAAGTAGATATTAATGGTTATTATACATACTCTAATGTTATTTCAATAAATAATAATAACAATTCAGACCAGCCAGAACTAGTGGAACTTTATCCAAATCCTTCGGCTACTGTAATTAACCTTGTGATTTATTCGCCAGAAGAAGGTGAAGTTGATTTAGAACTTATAGATATGTATGGAAAAACAGTTTCTATTGAAAGACTAAAAGTGAAAAAAGGTCGTGACATTTTAACTGTTGATATCAGTAAATTTGCTAATGGAGTTTATGCTTCAAAAATCACATTTATTGATTACAATTATTCTGATTATAAACGCTTCATTAAAAAATAGAATTTCGAGTGCAGTTAAAATAATTTTTAACTGCACTTATTTTTTTAATCCATATACCTAATTAATTTAAAATAATTACAAATGAAAAATCTTATTTTGTTTGTTGTTTTATCAATTTTGTCATGTTTTTCTTTTGCACAACCAGTATGGTATGCATACGGTGGTATTCCAAATGCAGCTACAAAAACATCTGTTATTGATGCAAGTGGTAATAAATGGGTAGCTATGTTTGGAGGAGGCATTTCGAAATTTAAATCTGATGAGACTTTTGACAACTATAATTCTTCTAACTCCGGGATGCCAGAGAATTTTGCACTTTGTACGGCACTTGATAATGCAGGCAATAAATGGATTGGAACTAATAGTTCAGGTGCAGTTGTTTATAATGGTACAACATGGACTACTTATAACACTTCGAGTGGACTACCTGGCAACCAGGTAAATTGCATTGCTATTGATGGAAGTAATACCAAATGGTTTGGTATTAATTTAAATGGAGTAACCAAAATGGTTGGTACTACATATACAACATATAATGTAGGCAATTCATCATTGCCTAATAATAATGTTAATTGCATTACTATTGATGCCAATGGAAATTTCTGGATTGGAACATATAATGGTTTGGCTAAGTATAACGGAACAACTTGGACGGTTTATCCTGTTGGAACAACCGCTGCTGACCATCAAATATATTCAGTAACTATCGAAAGCCCTACAGTAATTTGGGTCGGAACTGGAGGTGGGCTTTGGAAATTTGACGGAAATTCGACCTGGGTAAATTATAATACAGGTAATTCGGGATTACCATATAATTACGTTAATTGTGTAGCGATTGATCAGACAGGTAACAAGTGGATAGGTACCACACAAGGCGGAATGGCTAAATTTAATGGAGTTTCAACTTGGACTGTATTTAATACTTCAAACTCTGATATTCCAGGATTAAATATCAAGCACATTGTTGTTGATAGCGATAATAATCTTTGGGTTTGTTCAAATGGAGGT
>CAIQJL010000012.1 GCA_903872185.1 uncultured Bacteroidota bacterium
TCATTATATGGCCAATCCTGATTCCAGGTGTTTAATATTAAAGGTGCTGTGCTAATTGTTTTAACTTCTAACATAGGATTATTTGTAAGAATTCTTCCCCATTCCTGAGTTGCTTCTGCGCTCGGTAATGCTTTTTGTGTTACCGCCTGAGCTATCTGATCACGAAAGGCACCCATGTAAAAATTAAATGACGGAGATACATTATTTGGTTGAAATGCGCCTTCAAAACCATAGCCAATACAAGGCATAGCAATATCATCAGCCGAAATAATAACAAAACCTTCAGTACTGTTTACATTAAAAATATAATATACAGGTTCCGCATTAACAGTTTCGGTATAAACTAATGACAAGTTTATATTGTTTAATGCGACATTTTTTAACTGATTTACTTTTAAAAAGTATAAATTTTTAGCAGCAAATTTTGCTGTTTCTACATCTACTTTTTTTGCAAAAACCGGCATTGCAAAAAGAATAATAAAAAACATATAAATAAATGTTCTCATTTTGTGTTTGTTTTAACGTTTAACTACAAATATACTGTCTTTAATTAATAAGAAAAAATTATTGCTACTTTTTCGTAAAGTATAGACAGAATATAAATACGAAAGGTTGCAGTGTTATTTATAATGATGCTTTAATTTTTTCTGACGCATGATCAATATTGTAATGTAAACCAATACTTTCTTTTCTTAAAGATGCGGCTTTAATAACCAAATAACCTATAGTTATTAGGTTTCTTAACTCGCAAAGTTTTTGTGATATTTTTGATTTTTTGTAGAGCTCTTCTGTTTCATTATATATCATTGCATGTCTGGCAAATGCCCTTTCAAGCCGACTATCAGAACGAACAATTCCCACATAATTAGTCATTAATTGATGAACCTCCTTTGTATTTTGCGTAATCAACACCATTTCACGAGGTTGAGTAGTCCCTTTATCGTTCCATTCCGGAATGTCTTCCTGATATTTTATGTTTGACAACACCGAAATAGCATGTTGAGCTGAGCGATGAGCAAAAACTATTGCTTCAATTAAAGAATTTGAGGCTAACCTATTGGCTCCGTGTAATCCAGTTGAGGCAGCTTCGCCAACTGCATATAAATGATTAATATGAGAGCAACCGTTTTTATCTACTTTTATTCCACCACATAAATAATGAGCAGCAGGAACTACGGGTATTTGATCTCTTGTAATATCTATCCCAATTTTTAAACATTTTGCATAAATATTAGGAAAACGATATTGCAATTCGTTTTTATCTAAATGAGTACAATCAATATAAACATGATCATCGCCATGACTTTTCATTTCATAATCAATTGCCCTTGCAACAATATCACGTGGAGCAAGCGACCCTCTTGCATCATATTCGGGCATAAATTCTCGACCCGAGATTGTTTTTAAAACAGCTCCAAAGCCCCTTAATGCTTCAGAAATTAAGAAAGAAGGCCTTTCGCCTGGATTATATAGTGAAGTAGGATGAAACTGAATAAACTCCATATTTTCAGTAATTCCCTTGGCCCTATGTACCATAGCAATACCATCACCTGTAGCAATATTGGGATTAGTAGTAGTTAAATATAAATTGCCAACTCCACCCGATGAAATAAAAGTATTTTTTGCAAGTATTTTAAAGATCTGGTGCTTTTTTAAATCCATCACATACGCACCATAACATTCAGTATCGGTATTGCTTTTTCGCACATAACTTCCAAGGTGATGTTGAGTCATTAAGTCAATTGCAAAGTGATTTTCTAATACAGTAATATTTGGATTTTTCTTTACTTGAATCGAAAGTACTTTTTGAATTTCATTTCCAGTATTATCCTTATGATGTAAAATTCTATGTTCTGTATGCCCTCCTTCTCGAGCAAGATTAAAGCTACCGTCATTATTTTTGTCAAAATCAATTCCCCATTCAATTAAATCATTTATACGTTCAGGTGCTTCACTAACAACCATTCTAACTATATCTTCGCTACACAAACCGGCCCCTGCAATTATGGTATCTTTAACATGTTTTTCAAAAGAATCTGGCTGATAAGTCACGGCAGCAATCCCTCCTTGAGCATAGCGGGTATTTGTTTCATCAATCTGCGTTTTTGTGACTACGCAAACCTTTCCATATTTTGCGGCTTTCAGGGCTACCGACAGTCCGGCAATACCAGAACCTATTATTAAAAAATCAAATCTTAATGTCATTTTATTTAATATTCAACACAAAAATACTATTTGAAAACCAGAATAATGCTAAACGCCCTATATTTTATAACTTTGTTTAACAATTTTAGTATTTGAGTAATTAAATTTATTATTATTAATTTCATTAACTTAGCATCGTATAAATATTTTGTAAGACCTTTTTAACAAAAAACACATATGATTGACGTTCAGGCCATAAGAAACGACTTCCCTTTGCTCCAGCAAAAAATTTACAATAGACCATTAGTTTATTTTGATAATGCGGCAACTACCCAAAAACCACAAATTGTTATAGACACAACTAATGAATATTATCAAAAGTATAATAGTAATATTCATCGCGGAGTTCACTCTTTAAGTGAAAAAATGACTGAGTCATATGAAAATGCACGTCGAACAATTAAAGGATTCGTTAACGCCCAGTATCAACACGAAATAATTTTTACTTCTGGAACAACAGAAGCTGTAAATCTTGTTGCTTTTTCATTTGGAGAAAAATTTATTAAAAAAGACGATGAGATTATTCTATCTCAGCTAGAACACCATAGTAACATTGTTCCATGGCAATTAATGTGCGAAAGAACAGGTGCAAAAATAAAAGTTATTCCTGCTACTTACAGTGGTGATCTTGATTTATCTGCTTACGAAAGGCTTTTTTCTGATAAAACCAAAATTGTTTCGGTAAATCATGTTTCAAATTCGCTTGGAACAATTAACGATATTGAAAAAATTATAAAAATTGCACATTGTCATAATGTTCCCGTTTTTATTGATGGAGCACAAGGAATTCATCATCAACCCGTAGATGTTCAAAAACTTGATTGTGATTTTTACGCATTTTCTGGTCATAAAATTTATGGCCCAACAGGAATTGGAGTTCTTTATGGTAAAGAAAAATGGCTTAACGAAATGCCTCCATATAAAGGTGGTGGCGATATGATTAAGGCAGTAACTTTTGAAAAAACAACCTATAACGATTTGCCATTTAAATTTGAAGCTGGTACTACAAATTTTATTGGTGCGATTGGTTTAAGCGCTGCTATAAAATATATCGAAAAAATTGGCAGACAGAATATTTTCGAATACGAAGAACTGCTTTTGAACTATGCCACCGAAAAAATCAAAACAATACCCGACATTAGAATTTATGGGACTTCGGAAAATAAAATATCAGTTATATCATTTCTAGTTGGAAAAATTCACCACTTCGATACAGGTATGATGCTTGATAAGATGGATATTGCGGTTAGAACAGGCAATCATTGTAATCAACCAATAATGAAATTTTACGGAATAGAAGGCACTGTAAGAGCATCATTATCATTTTATAACACCACCAGTGAAATCGATTATTTAATCGAGTCTCTTTTAAAAATAAAACAATTATTTGCTTAAAATGACTATTGATCAAGCTCAGGAACAGATTGTTGAAGAATTTTCAGTTTTTGCCGACTGGATGGAAAAATACACATATTTAATTGATTTAAGTAAGGAATTACAAGGATTTAAAGAAGAATATCGCAATGGCAATAATTTAATAAAAGGTTGTCAATCTCAGGTTTGGCTTCAGGATGAATACAAAGAGGGCAAAATAACGTTTTATGCTGATAGCGACGCAATTATTACCAAGGGAATGATTGCGTTATTGGTAAGAGTACTATCAGATAGAACCCCAGATGAAATTGCAACTGCCGAGCTTTGGTTTGTTGATAAAATTGGCTTAAAAACTCATTTATCTCCAACAAGATCAAACGGTTTAATCTCAATGATAAAACAAATGAAATTATATGCATTGGCATATAAAGCAAAATATCAGTCATAATGGAAAACACAAACAATACACTTGCTCTTGAAAGCAAAGTTGTTGAAACACTTAAAACTATTTTTGATCCCGAAATTCCTGTAAATATTTATGAATTAGGATTAATTTACGAAGTAATTGCTGACAGTAATGGAAAAATTGAAATTAAAATGACTCTTACTTCACCCAATTGCCCAATGGTTGATGACATGCTAAACGAAATAAACGACAAAGTAAAAGCAACAGAAGGAGTTAGCGATGTAAAAATAAACATAGTTTTTGATCCACCTTGGAATAAGAATATGATGAGCGATGCCGCTTTACTCGATTTAGGTTTAATTTAACTTCAAATTCGCTTATTATTAACATTAAAAATTTATTGACATTAATAAATGTTATACCTTTGCAACAAATTAACTTTAAAAATAATTATATGAAAAAACTTTACACTTATTTTATTTCTTTGGCATTCATAGGAATTAGCCAATTAGCATTTGGTCAATTTTATGATGGCTTTACCGGAACAGGTAATATTGGTGGCAATTGTACTGTTGTAGGTGCAACTGCTGATTGCACAAACAACGGTTGGACTACTCATAGCGGAACTGTTGGCACTATTGACATTCTTGCAACAAGTTTATCTTATACCGGATTACAAGCATCAACTGGCGGAAAAGTTTATGTTACCGGTGCTGCAACTTTAACAAGAGACGTAAATGCGCCTATTACAATTACTGGTAATGTTGGTTATTATTCTGCATTAGTAAATGTTAAAGACGCTACAAATTTATCTAGTACCGGATTTGATTATTTTATGTGCTTAGGTAATGCAGCTGGTAATTCTGTTACCGGCTTAGGCGGAAGACTTGGCGTAAAATCTTTTAACACTGCTGCTAATTACAGATTTGGAATTTGTAATAACTCAACAGGAACTCCAACTTATACTGATTGCGGCGTAGATTTAACTTTTGGAACAACTTATTTAGTTGTTGTTAAATATGATAAAAGCACCGTGCCTACAACTGCTTCTTTATGGGTTAACCCAATAACATTAGGTGGTGCTGAACCTGCAGGTTCTGTAGTTAATAACTCTGGTACTAGTGCTTTTGCTACTTTTGCTTCAATTTGTATAAGAAATGGATATTCAACTGCAAATGTAGGAGGAACTCCAAATGCAGAAATTGATGAAATTCGCGTTGGAACTACATTTGCCGAAGTTACTCCGCTAGCAACAAGCATTAATGAAGTTTCTTCAATGGAAACTAGCATTTATCCAAATCCAGCAACAGACATTGTAACAATTTCTGCCAAAGAATCTATTTCTCTTGTAAAAATTTATGATTTCCAGGGTAGAATTGTTCAGGAATACGATTTTAATAACTCAACTGAAGTAAAGTTAAACGTAGCTGATCTTTCTAAAGGAATATATAATGTTGTTGCTTTTAGCGCAAACGGAAATTCATTTAGTGCAAAACTTTTGAAATAATTTATTCTTACTTTATTAATAACAGCCCGACTTTTGTTGGGCTGTTTTATTTTATATAAAAACGAGAGATTGAATTTTACTTTATAATTATGAAATTTATTAATTTAGCCAAAAATAAAAATCATGAAAACTAACAGGTCGCAATACTTTTTAATTGCATTAATGCTTTTTCTGAGCTTTAATTCCATTGCACAAATTGAAGAGTTTAAAGAGCCGGCGTTGCCTATTGATCAAGAAACAAAACTAATTTCATATTCAAAAATAATTGAAGTACCTGCAAATAAAGATTCTTTGTATAGAAAAGGACAAGCCTGGTTTCGCAAGTTTTATAAAAACCCAACGGGAGTTATTCGTGAAAGTGATACAACTAGTGGAAAAATTTTAGGAAAACATCAAATTAAAATTCTTAATCCTGCCGATAAAAAGGGAATTCAAACAATGAAAGGCATTACCCAATACTCGGTTAATACAAATTATAAAGACAATAAAGTAAGGATAGTGCTTACAGAAATTAATTTAAATGCTACTTCTTATTATCCAATTGAAAACTGGCTTGATAAAACTGCGAAAGATTTTACACCAAAAAACTATTTCTACCTTGAGCAAATTGATAAACAGATGAAAGAAATACTTGTAGATTTTGAGAAGTATATGAAAGAGCCTAAAAAGGGAAAACAGGATGAGTGGTAGGATCTTTTTTCAATTTGTTAAATAATTATGTGTGGAATACTCGGATATATTTCTGAAAAATATCCTCTTGATCAGAGTATCTTCAGACAGGCTTTAAATACAATGAGCCATCGAGGGCCTGATTCTGATGGTGTTTTTCAATTTAACAACGTATTACTTGGGCACAAAAGGCTTAGTATTATTGATCTTTCTAATAATGCAAGCCAACCCATGTCTTCTGCGGATGCCAGGTATTCAATCGTTTTTAATGGTGAAATTTATAATTTTCAGGAACTTGTCAATCTATTTAACATTGAACAAAGAACCTCATCAGATACAGAAGTTGTCATAGAGCTATTTGCAAAAAAAGGAAATGGAATTCCATCACTTTTTAATGGCATGTATGCATTTGCAATTTTTGACAAACAGAATAATGAACTATATATTGCAAGAGATAGAATGGGGATAAAACCCTTGTTTTATTTTCATGATCAAAATGTATTTGCTTTTGCTTCCGAATTAAAAGCCCTTGTTGATATTCCATATATTTCCAAAAATTTAACATTAAATACAAATTCAATTAATAGTTATCTTCATTTGGGTTACATTCCGCAGCCCGAGACCATTTACAATAATATTCATAAATTTCCTTCAGGACATTCTGCAATCTTTAAAAATGGCACTTTAACTTTTTCTGAATATTGGAATCCCTATGATTTAATTGAAGAAAAAGTGATTTCTGATGAAAAAGAAGCATTAAATAAACTAGATTCACTTTTAATAGATAGTGTAAAAAGCAGAATGATTTGTGATGTTCCATATGGCACATTGTTAAGTGGTGGTATTGATTCAAGTATAGTTACTGCAATCGCATCAAAAGTTCATACTCAAAAACTAAAAACATATTCAATTGGTTTTAAAGACCAGCTATTTAACGAAGCTCATTTTGCAAAACAAGTTGCAACACACTTAAACACCGACCATCACGAATATTTCGTATCAGAAAAAGATGCACTTGAATTAATCCCTGATATTTTAACACAGTACGATGAGCCTTTTGCCGATTCGTCTGCAATACCAACTATGCTGGTTTCTAAAATGGCCGCACAAGATGTGAAAATGGTGTTATCTGGCGATGGTGGCGATGAACTTTTTCACGGATATGGAGCATATAAATGGGCAAACAGATTAAATAATCCAATAATTAAATCGTCACGAAAATTAATTGCTGCAGGATTAAATGCGGGCAATAATCGTCAGAAAAGGGCATCAAAAGTATTTGATTATTCTTCCGATTCATCTTTGGAATCTCATATTTTTTCGCAGGAACAGTATTTCTTTTCAAATAAAGAAATAAGCAACCTATCAGGAGAATTATTATTAAAATCAACAAAATTTGATTTAAAAAAACAAATAACAAAGAGAAGATTAACACCTGCAGAAAATCAAGCTTTATTTGACATTAATTATTATTTAAAAGACGACTTACTAGTAAAAGTTGATCGCGCATCAATGAAATATTCTTTAGAAGTTAGAGTTCCGTTGCTCGATTATAGAATTATTGCATTTGCTCTTAACCTCAGCCCCGATTTAAAAATCAAAAATGGAACTCAAAAATATTTACTAAAACAACTCCTTTACAAATATTGCCCACAAGAATATTTTAACAGACCTAAAAAAGGTTTTGCAATTCCATTAAATAAATGGCTAAAAACAGATTTGCAATATTTAATTTCCGAAAATTTGTCTGAAACTGCAATAAATAAAACCGGTTTATTTAAAACAGCTGAAATCAATAAACTTATAACAAATTACAAAAACGGAAAAGATTTTCTTTATAATCGAATTTGGAATTTAATTTTGTTACAGAAATTTCTTTTGAAATAACATTTAAAAATACTCGCTTATAATTACTATTTCTAAATGAGACCTTACGCAAAAATATTTTTTTTTGTTTTTATATTGATTGTATTTCTTTTCATTTGTTTTTATTCGTTTAAAACATTAAAGACTAACTATGTTATGAGTGATTATTTTAAACAAGGTAGATGGGAATATTTAAAAAACGAATACAATAAACTCCAAAAGAAAGGTTATTCCTCATTATTCTTTGGTGATAGCATGACTGAAAATTTTAAAAAATATTTGCCAGAATCTGACTCTATTGTTAATATGGGGATAAGTGGTGATTTTACTGAAGGATTAATAAAAAGAATTGATAATGTAACTCATTTCAAACCCGAGAATGTTTTTATAATGATAGGAGTTAATGATATCATTGAAAAGGTTAGCCTTACAGAAATAGAGGAAAATTATATAACAATTATTAAATCTATTAAAACAAAGTGTCCAAAAGCTAAAGTTTATATTCAAAGCACATTACCTACTTACGGCCTTAATAGCACACTTAGCTCCAGTAATACTATAAATAAAACAATACAAAAATTAAATCTCTTTTTAAAACAAATAACAAAGGAGAACAACATTATTTTTATCGATATGTATGGTGATTTTGTTAACGAAAACAACCAACTAAAACCTAAACTAACTACAGATGGAGTTCACTTAAATAGAGAAGGATATGCCATTTGGATGTCGCATATTATCAACTACATTAATACAATAAATTAATTTTTAATTATCTTTTTATATACTTCGGAATATTTTTCAATTCCTTTTTCTACATCAAAATATTTTTCTGAGATTGCTCTGTAAAAAGACTTTTCGCTTCGTTCGAAAGCTATTATTTTTTGAATTGCGACATTAAATGCTTTATCGGTAAATCCATCTACAAGAATTCCCGCGTTATTCTCATTAACTAATTCATCAACATCTCCCACTCCAGAATTTGTAATCACAGGAATACCCATAGCTAAGAACTCTGCAAGCTTTGTTGGCGAAGAAGCTTTTTTTGAAAAAACTGGTAATATAAAAAACAATCCCCAATCAGATACAGTGAGATATTGAGGAACCATAGAGCTTGGCTGACTTGTCATTCTAAATCGATTAATGTCTGCACCCTTTTTTAATACAGCATTTTCAATGATCGCAGGTTGTTCGTTTGAAATAAATAAAAAAATACTATTTGTAATTCTTTCAGATAACAACTTGAAAAACTCAATCATTTCATCAAGCATGTACCATGTTCCAACTGATCCTAAATATGCGAAAACAAAAGCATCTTCAGGGATATTCAATTCTTTTTTAATTTTGTTTTTTAAAGAACCCTCCTGCTTTTGATAATCAAATTTATTTAAATCAACACAGCATGGAATTATTTCAATTTTCAAACAACTTGATTTTACTATTTCAGTTTCAATAATTTGTTTACCTTTCTCTGTAAGGCTTATAATATAATCGGCATTCTTAAAAAGTTTAATTTCTTTTTTCTTAAACCATTTGTATACTTTGTTGTAAATAGGATTTTTAATATTCCAGTTGCCCGAATCTTTTCTCTCATCTGCAAATAACCCTCTCATATCAAAAATAAAAGGAATTGATTTAGTTAATTTATAAGATAAACCTACTAATCCAGTAATGTAACCACGACAATGAATTAACTTAATATCATTTGCTTTCAGAATATTATTTACTTTTCTTTTTAATTTCCAAATATCATATAATGTAGAAACTATTGGCGGCCTTTTGGTATAATCAATATACTGCCAGTTAATTCCTATTTGAGATAAATTATTTTTAAATTGTATTGCGGTTTCCTTATCAATTTTCTTCTCTGTTGTAACAAGGTGTATAACATTTCCCTTTAATGCTAAACCTTTCAAATACGGCAATATTTGCGATTGACCTAAAGGGTCTGAAATGCCATCATAACTCAAATATAGAACATGATTAGGCATATTAAAGATTTAAATTTCTATCTGGAATTTGGGCGCTTTCGCGATTAAACTTATAAATAATAATAAACAAAGTCGCGAGATAGAAAGGAATTAGTGGAATTTTATATCTAACCAAAGCACCGTAATTCGCTGTTGTTAATCCAATCATAAAAGCATATTGTAACGAGTATACTATAGAAAATATTATTATAGGATGGTCAAAAGTTGTTCTAAACATATATTTTATACCATTTCTAAAACTTGCAATTATCATTAACAAAAAAACATATAAAGTTAACAACAACAAAACTAGATTTTCTAACCCAGCAATTATCATAACCGGATTTCTTGCCTTCCAAATATATGGATAAAAAAGACCTGCATTTATTGCTAAAGGAGCTTTTGAAATAAGTCCAGGTAGAGTTGGCTGCAATTTACCAATATCAAAAGAATTGCTACCATATTCATCCCTTTTTAAATCCTCTTGGGTAATAACCGCCTTTTTCAACAAATTATCTAAACTATAATCACTGTTTACATGACTTCCTATATATAAAAATAATGAAATCCCACCCCCCCATAATAAAATAACAATTGAAATAAATACTAAAAATTTCATAAACACAGTTTTAATTTTTGACAAATAACCATAGCTTAACATTATAATCATACTATCAAAGCTTATATAAAACATATATGGTCTTATTGAAATTAAAATATAAGAACTAACTATTATGCCTATAATATTCTTTAGGATTTTCTCTTTTTTTAATAACATAGAATAAGAACAATAGAATAATAAACAGGTAGCAAAAAGAGTATAAGTATCCTTCATTATACCTGAACCCCAGAAAGCCACAGAAGGCACAAATAAGATAGCAAAGGCAAATGGTTTTTTTATTTCATTAAATTCAGTAACAAATAACCGAAACAGTTTCCAAACGCCAAAATATGAAGCAGTTGCGACTAGCACACTTGTTATTAAAAAACAATGTAATCCCAAAAACGAAAAAAACACAGTTATACGAGTTACCGCAAATGAATTTGAATCTCTATATATATGCCCCCAACCATGATCACTATAATACTGAGTCAAATTTTCTAAAGAATTATCTCCACTTAATATCGAAAAAAAAACGGAACTTTTTTTAAATAATAATTCCCCTAAATCTATAGAACTATAATAATAATCAACAGTATCGCCCCATCCATAATAATATATATATATAAAACAAACCCCAAGGCCTCCAATAATCTTAATAATCAATCCCGAAATAAAGTAATTCTGTTCTAATATTTTTAACCCTATCATTTTCTTCTGCATTCTTCTTGCGAAAAACAATATGGCAGTTAAATAAACTGGTAAAAGCACATAATCCCAAACTCCTATTGTTTGAACACTCCAGCTATAATTATAATTAAGCATTTTTTAAATTAAAGGCCGAAATAAAGTTTTTAAAAGAAAATAATGCAAATAGGTTATTTCTTTTTATTAAGTTTAAGGTAAGTTTTATAAATAAATTTTAATTTATTTTCATCATTTGGGTAATCTCTATAAGTTTTTAGAGGAGAATTCATAATTGTATCAAACTCATTAATAGACATTTCTAGCTTTTTGCAAATAAACTGTTTTTCTTCTTCTACTTTATCTTCTTTATAGGGCTTTTGTTTTAATAATTCTAATGCTTCATCTCTTGTCATTTCTCCTGCACAAATTTGAGTTGAAAACGTTGCGCGCCTATAATCAATACCAAATTTTTCAGGTAAAACATATGATTGAATAAATCCTGTATATTTAGATTCATAGTGTTTACCACCATAATATTTCCAATCTAACTCCTTTTCTAAAACTTTCATTGCTTCGCCTTTTGAATAAGGCACATAATTTAATAGGTAAATTATTTTAATCCTTTTTAAAAATTTGTAAAAAATTTCTTTCTTATATCCAAAAGTTGGAAAAGTGCGGAGCTTTTTTTTACCAAATTCTCGTTGAATTGCTTTTAAATATTTTTCATCCTTTGCGTCATAATGCCAGCTTTTCGGTAAAATTCCTTCTGTAACAAAGTTTCCGCCACTAAAAATATATTTAATATTATTTTTTGCTGCTATTTTATGAAGTGCTGCTGGAATGGCAATATCTGTAGGCGTTTCAATCTCAGGAACAGATGCTTTTAAAAAAGCTAATTGCAAATCTTTGAATTCTTCCCAATCTAACACATAGCTCTGATATTCAAACCCTAGTTTTGCAACTACATACTTTATATTTTTTACTGCAGCTTCAGAATTCCAACCATTATCTAAATGTACTACCAATGCCCTTAGACCATGCTTTTTAGCAATAAAAGCAACATAGCAACTATCAACACCACCACTAATTCCAATAAGAACATCAAACTCACCTTTTTTTCCTGATTCTTTTATCTTTTTAATAAGTTGCAAAAGCGCCAAATCACTAGATTCACCCAAATATACAAGCTTCGATGTTTCTTCAAAGTAATTAGTACAATGATTACAATAACCATTGCTATCAAAAGCAATTTCATTATCAGATGTGTCCATAACACACCTATTGCATTGCTGATAAATTTCTTTCTTCATTTTATTAATCAGATTGGCAAAAATAAGATTATTTACTTATACTTTGTAGGTCTTTTTATTAAAAACTAATTTCTAATTTATTTGGATAATTGATTAAAACTCCTTTTTTACAACCTTGATAAACAAATAAGCTTCCGGCTGCAAGTCCATTCGCAAACCCATCAGAATATGCTTGTTTTAAGTGATTATAATTTCCTGCACCTCCCAAAGCTACTACTGGAATGGTAACAGATGAAGAAATACTTTTTATCAACGCAATATCATAACCATTCATTTGCCCATCCCTAACTATTGATTGTATAATAATTTCTCCAGCACCCTTTTCTTCCATTAATTTTGCAAAATCTTCGGGAGAATATCCTGAAGACTCATTAGCATTATTTGTCCAAGTTTGGAGGCCACCAAATAACTTCTTTTTAACATCAATACAAACTGTAATAGTTGAAGAACCAAAGTTTTTTGAAGCTTCAGAAATAAATTCAGGGTTTTTAACAGCATAGCTATTAATTATAACTTTTTCGGCACCCGCACTAAGTATTTGTTTTATTTCTTCAATTGTTTTAATTCCCCCACCAACAGCAAAAGGCATATTTGCTTCTTCGCCAACATTTTTAACAAATTCCAATGAAATACTTCTACTTTCTTTAGTCGCTGTTATATCAAGAAAAATTAACTCATCTGCCCGTAAATCATTAAATAACTTAACTGCATTTATTGGATCACCAATATATTTAAAATCTTTAAAATTTACAGACTTAACTAATGCTTTGTTTTTAAGTAATAATACCGGTATAATTCTGGGTCTGAACATTTATTTATATTAATACAGTTTAAAGATTAACGAAATTTCTTAACAACTGTTCTCCAGCATCATGACTCTTCTCTGGATGATATTGTACTCCGAAAATATTCTCTTTCTCAATTGCAGAAACAAATTTATATTCATAATCTGTTTCATTAAGAATATCATGCCTGTTGTTACAAGCAAAGTGATATGAATGAACAAAATAAAATTCTGACAACTCAGCAATATTATTCATTAATTTACTACTCTTTATTATTCTAATCTGATTCCATCCAATATGTGGTACTTTATACTTTAGTTTGTCATTAATACTAAATTTTACAACCTCTGCATCAATCCATCCCAACCCTGACACATTTCCCTCTTCGCTTTTTTTAGCCATTAATTGCATTCCTAGACAAATTCCAAGAATTGGTTTCTTTTTAACTGTTACAACATAATTTAAAATTTCTATAAGATTTAGTTTCTTTAGGTTTTCCATCGCCATTTGAAAATGACCTACACCCGGTAAAATGATTTTTTCTGCATTTCTAATAATAACAGGATCAGATGATATAATAGAATTTGCACATAGTCTGTTTAATTTTTTTTTAACAGAATTAAGATTCCCCATTCCATAATTGATTATAACAACCTGATTTATCATCTCTCAATGAATTATTGTTTAATATAAAGTGTTTTTATTGTATCGCCAACACCAAAAAAATTCAAAATAAAATTAATGCAGTGTTTTGTGAACCTTCTTAAAAAACTTCCTTCAAGTATTTTCCGTATTTTTTCATCATCTGAAGATTTTGAAATAATTGATTGCTTTGATTTACCTAAACTAATTTTTAATCTTGTTAGACTAAATCCCTGAGTTTTTAAAAAAACTTTTTTTATGCCAATTCTTCTAATTGCTTTATTAATGGTTGATTTTGTAAAATAACTTAGATGCTCTGGATAAGAAATAATGTTCCATTTATTTTTTAAGTAGTATCTATTAATTGAATTAAAATTTGGGGTTGTAATATACATCCCCCCCGCCTTTCTTAAATATTTCATCATAAGATTAAGATCTTTAATTGGAAACGATAAATGTTCAATTACTTCAAATGAAGTTATTACATCAAAAAAATTCTCTGGAAACATTTCTTCGCTTAATTCACCAAAACTCATGTTAATTCCTTTTTTTTGACAAATTAACATTGCTTCTTTTGTAAATTCATTTCCATAAACCTCCCAACCTCTATTTTTAGCAATCTCCAAAAAATACCCAATTCCGCATCCAACATCAAGTAATCTATTTGTTTTTCTAAAATTTTCAAATTTATCTAAAAGTTCATTATATCTTTTAATTGTTATAGGTGAAAGGTAATCGTTACGTCCATATGCGTCATAATGTTTAACCAATATCTCTTTTGAAGGCACTGTTTTAGCAAAAACAAAATTACATTTTACACATTTTACTAAATTATGTGCTAAATATTTTTTTAATTCTTTAGCCTCTAAACTATTGCAAAGCGGACAAACACTATGTATCTTTTCAATATTCATAAATATTTCTATTTATTAATTAAAAATCTAACTTATTTAAATTAAAAATTATTTCCGACAATTTTTTAACCTGAATTTTTCTTGAAAACTGTTCAGTATTAATTGAATTACATTCTATATAACCTTTTGATATAAATTCATTATATAACTCTAACAATATTTTTCTGAGATGTAAAGAATCTTTAACTATTATACCTGAATTTGTTTCATTTATTAATCTTTCTTGTAAATTATGACATTCTGATTTTGATTCATTTATTATGTAGTGTTTTTTCTTTAATTCATTAGCTTCTTTATCATCTGAGTAACATAATAATATTTTTCGTTTCAAGCCAATATAATCATATATTTTTGTTCCCATAAATGAATAATAATTAAACAAAAGCATAATATTATTTTTTGCTAATTCTTCTAAAAGTATATTGTTTGGGATTTTTGGGAAAAAAGTAATATGTTCTTTAATATTAGTGAATTCTTCATCAATCATAATTTTTAGTTCATCAGAAATATTTGTCCCATAAAAATTTAAATGAAGCTTAGCCCTACTATTATCATTAAAAAAATTAGATATTACAGATAAAAAACTATTTATTGGATGCCAGTTATAAATAGTGCCAACGAATCCAATACTTAACACCTCGTTTTGCTGAACAACATTTGTAATACGTTCAATGGGTTCAGGATCGTAACCGTTAGGTAAAATGAAAAATTTTTTTTTTTTTATTAAAGTATAAATATTAACCTTGACAAATTCGGATACGGTAGTTATTAAACTAGCTGTTTTAACTATCCTTTTTTCTAAAAATGAATTCCAATTTTTTAAAACTATATTTTTTTGATTTTCAAAATTTTGAGACCAAGGATCTCGATAATCTGCAATCCACGGAGTATTAAATTTTTTACTAAGTTTTGAAGCATAATTAAATAAAATAAAAGGGTCGCCGCTAGCTATAATACAATCAACCTTATTCTTACTTAGATATTCTTTCGCTGCAATATAAAGCTTAGATTTTGGACCTGTTAAAAATAACCATTGTGATATTTCATAATAACCTGATATAAATCTGCGAATAAATTTATGTTTATTCTCTCCATTTTTAAGCATTAACTTATTTGCCCAATTCGGAAAATAAGGTGTTTTAATAACTGTTCCATATTCAGTTATTTCTATAATAATTTCTTTTGAGTCACTTGGTGCAACATAATCCAAATGATTGCCATATTTATTGTTCCATTGCCTTGTAACAACAATCGGATAAATTCCATATTCCTTAAAATATTTATACCAACCATATGGTCTTAATCCACCTACTGAAACATATGGGGGAAAATCAAATGCAAGAATTAAGATTTTTTTCATCTTTTTTTCTTAAAATTTAAATTTCATAAAATCATATTCTATTTCAAAATTATTAGAGCAAAATTGTAATAATTTTTCAAAGGCGTTTAAATTCACTTCAGATAATAATTTCGGGTGTGATAAAAAATGAATATAATTACATTTTAAAACTTTTCTTTTATACAATAACAATAATGATGGATTTAGCAACTCAAGACTAATAGGAATATCAAAAACAAAATAATCTTTAAGCGTTTTTTTAGCAGAGTCCTTATTTATAGAATTATTAACAGGTAAACCATCACCAAACGAACTGTTTTTTTTTCGATTTTTAGTTGATCTATAATAAATGGAATTAAATATTTTATGTTTACCATTAATCAGAATTTTACTTATAGGAAATTCTTTAAATTTACCCTCAACCATTTCTTCATTTAAACTATTTTGAAAGTTATAATATCTGTCTTTAGGACAATATGAGAAATCATAGTTGAATTTTTCACCTGACCTTTTATTACCCGAAACAACGCTAAAATCATATTTTATATTATATTTTTCAAACAAAGGCATAAAACAATTAAATGGCTCAATAAAAAGCCCACCTGCCCTATAGCCATTACAAACATTAACTGATTTGGCCTTTTTTAACATTTCAGATAATAACCTATCTGAATATTTAAATAAACGATCTCTTTCATGTTCATTAATACTTAAAAGAATAAATCTATTTGTGTTTTCTAAATCCCATTGATTAATGCTTGTAATATACTTTGCATCTAACCAATGTGGATGAATATGGTGAAACAAATAGTGCCCATTTTCAGAAATAATTTTTAATTGATTTTTAATCTTTTGAAAATCAAACCAAATATTTTTATTTTTAAATGACTCTTCTTCCATTCTCATTAAATATGAAGTATCAATAAAGAAAACTGCTTTTACATTATATTTATCAAGAATATTTAATAAAAAATTAGTTGGGATAATTAAACAGTTTTCAACAGTACCACTTCTTTTGCCCAAGAATAATTCATAATCAAAAGTAAATAGAATATTCTTCATTTAGATTGTTTTATTTCTAATCCTGATTTATTCATAAAAGAATACTCCTTCATAAATATAACTGACTTACATTTTAATGCAATTAAAAAACAATAATACTTAAACGGATTTATTATTTTAACAAAATGATATCCTTGTTCTATTTCAGCACCAAAACGCAGTTTAAAATCCTGAATGCCATTATGTTTTAAATCTGTTTTTTGAGGATTCCTATAGCCACCCAAAATATATTTCCGAATACCAATAGATTTAAAATATTTTATTGTTTCCCACAAAAGCAATTTATTTGAACCAGGTAAATCGTTTTTTTTTTGAGATCCACTATACAGGTAATAAGTATTATATCTATCAAACACATTTAAAATGGAATTTTCTATAACTTTGTTATAAATAGATAAGCCTATTAAAACATTATTTGGAAGATATTTGGTTATTTTTTCTAAATAACAAAGTGGATCATAAATTAACCTATTTCTTATCTGTGTCTCTTCATATAGTTTATAAAATTGCATTAAATATTCATTTCCAAATAAAGTATGAAGATTCACTTTCTGTGCTTTCCTTATTTCATTTCGATAATTTGAACTCATCTTATTAAAAATCTCTTCAACTGGAGATTTTAAGTCAATCCAAATAATTCCCAGTTTAAAATATTTAACTTTATTAGGAATACATTTAAAATTGCAATAATGTGATGGAGGAAAAATCACATCACAAATATTTTCACGCTTAATATAATCATGAAATTTATTTAAAAATAAAAGTTCCGTTTTTTCACTAAGTTCTTCCCCATTAAAATTTAAAGGCACAAATAAATAATCTGCTTTTTTTAAAATCCGTAGTTTATAAATAATTAATGGCACAAAAACCTGTAATATTTTGTCAAAAAAAATTAAGATTTCTGCATTTTCATGAATTTCTCCTTCTGTTTTAAGCCAATCATCATGAAAAAATAAAGGAAATAATAATTGATTGGCATTAACTTCATTTAATGATCTAATTAAAAGCATTCTTATTATAATAAGTTTTAATTAATTCAGGATATTTCTTAAGATTTTCTTTGTCTATCTCTTTAGTATTGCCAATTATTTTTCCTGGTGCTCCTCTAATAATTGCAAACTCAGGATATTCTCCTTTTAAAAACGAAAAAGCAGATACAATAGATCCTTTACCAATCCTAGTGCCAGGCATAATAACGGTATGTGGTCCGATATAACAATTTTCACCTATATAGATCTCTCCCACACAACAAAGATCAGAATAATAATCAGTTATTAAACTATTTTTATCAAACAGTCTAATTGCATGATGTGAAGAATGAGTTAAAATGCTAACATAATTTGTTATTTGTACATTTTTACAAATAGTAATTTTAGCATTATTTCCATCTATATAGTTAAAATGACCTATAAAAACATTCTCTTCTATATATAAATTATTATTTTTGTTCGAAACATGAGTGAAATTACTTATTCCAATATTACTATTAAAAATTTCATTAGAGTTTTTAAACCCACCAATAATCTCAGGCTTAATTTTTTTTAATAACAAGTACAATAGTTTACTTTTTATTCTTCCTATTAATTTCATTTTAATATATTATTTTTACAAAAGTATAAAATTTAATATGAAAGACTTCCTTATTATATTAACAAGCAACTTTCCATATAGAGATGTTGGTTCTGATTTTGAAAAACAAGAGATTCTAATTTTATCAAAAAAATTTAAAAAAATTTATGTTATTTGTGACTCAAAAAAAAATGACACTTTTAATTATAATATTCCTGAAAATGTTATTCTACTTTCAAAAGAGCGAAGTAAAAATAATTTAATTAAATATCTCGCTATTGGTTGTGTTTTTAATAAAATTGTTTTTAATGAACTTGTTTTTATTATAGAAACCCTTAAGATTAAACTTAATAAAACTATTATTGCAATTTTATTAATTGAATTTTTAAATGCTAAAATTACTAGTCGTTATATTTCTCAGCTAATTAAAAAAGAAAAAATTAACACTAATTCACTATTATTATATACTTTTTGGAATGATTATAGAGCAATTGCATTATCATTATTAAAATTAAAAAACAGTAAATTAGTTGCTGTTTCTAGGGCTCATCGTGGAGATATTTATTTTGAAGAAAATTCAGAAAACTACTTGCCCTTAAAACAATTAATTTTAAAGAATATTAATGGACTTTTTTGTGTTTCTAAAGATATCAAATATTATTTAGAAAAAAAATTAAATTCCCCACTGCCAAATATATATGTCTCATATTTAGGAACATTCAATAATCATTGCAGCTTAATTTCAAACAAAAAAAATGATCTTAACACATTTAATATTTATAGTTGTTCAAACATTATAGAAAGAAAAAGAGTTAATTTAATCGCTGAATCAATATCCTTAATAACTCTTTTTTCAATCTTTTGGAATCACATTGGCGGAGATTATATGGAAGGTGTTGTTAAAAATATAACAAATAATCTTTTTAAAAAAACCAGTCACAAGTATAATTTTCACGGAGGACTTGAAAATAAGGATTTATTTTCATTATATGCAACTACTTATGTGGATTTATTTGTTAACACAAGTAAAAGTGAGGGTTTACCCGTTTCTATAATGGAAGCTATGTCTTTTGGAATTCCAGTTATTGCAACTAACGTTGGTGGTACATCTGAAATTGTTAAAGATGGATTTAATGGGTTTTTATTATCAGAAAATCCATCACCAGAAGAAGTTTCTGAAATTATAACTAAATTTTATTTCTTATCAGAAAAAGAAAAAATTATAATGCGTAATAATGCATATAATACTTGGAATTCTGCATTTAATGCTGAAAAAAATTATACCGCATTTATTGAAAATATTTTATCATTTTAAATTTTACTTTTATACAACCCAAGTAACTTATCAACATAATCTTTTATGTCATATTTCTTTGCATATTCAATAGCATAGGCAGAAATAGCATGATATAATTCTTTGTTCTTAATTAATTCTATTATTTTATCGGTAAATAATTCTGCACTTTGTGTAAAAATCATAAACCCGTTTTTTCCTTGTTCAATTAAATCTCGATTCCCTTTGCCATCTAATGTTACTATTGGCAAACCAGCTGCCATTGCCTCAATTAAAACTAACCCAAAAGGCTCATAAGTAGCGCTATGAATATACAAATCGGACCGCCATAAATATTCTTCTACATTGTTAACATTGCCACATAATATAACTTCTTTATTCAAATTAAATAAAGAGATTTTCTTTTCAATAACCTCCCTGTTTTTACCCTCCCCCAATAATAATATTTCGAATTCAATATTTTGGATTTTAAGCATTGAAGCTACTTCTATTAAAAATAATTGATTTTTTTTATCGACTAAGGAACCAACATTAATAAGCCTTATTTTTTTTAAATTTAACGGTTTTTCCTTTCTTTTATAAAAACGGTTAAAATTAATTGCATTATGTAAAAGTGAAAAAGGAAGAAGATGAGTAGTTTTATGTAAGTATAGCTTTGTATCTTCTGAAATTGCGATAAAATGATTTCCACCATTTACTTTATACCGTTTAAAAAGATATCTTTTTTCAATATAATTAGTAAAAAAATGTTTATAAAAAAATGTGCTTAATGTTAAGTTCCTAAATTGTTTCATGTTATCATGACTATGTGAAAACCACATAGTATTTAAATAATTACAACTGCGACTAACAATTTCAGCTTCATACAAATGAGAATTAATAATGTCTGGTTTAAATTTATCTATACACAGTTGAAGATTATCAATATTAAAATAACTTTTTTTAATTAACGATAAACTTATTGATGCACTTACATATTCCAAATCTAAATTTTGGGTTAAAAACTTATAATCATTTTGTTCTGAAAAAACTATTATTTTAAGAATGATTCCTTCTCTTTTTACCAGCTCATTACAAATATCCAATACTAACCTTTCAGCCCCCCCTTTTTTGAGATTTGGAATAATCTGAATAATTCTTACCATAATTTATGAAAAGATGAAATTTGCAGATTTCAAAATCTGATATTTATTAATTTTATAGAATAAAACCACTTATTAAAAATAACCTTTATCAAAAGCAAAAATATTTAGCGTAAAAATTCACTGATTTTTAATAATGCCATTTTATTTAATTTATCAATATATTCCATTCCCCTTTTACTTATCCACTTATTGTTTTCTAAAACCAATTGCGTTTGTTTATAAATTGCGGTAGAATTATCAAACTCTTTTACTATTAAAAAATTTGCTAATTCAATGTCATAATCTAATACACCGCTATTATCAGCTGCCAAACAAGGCACTCCTAGCATTAAACTTTCAGTGATTACTTGACCCCAACACTCACTAAAAGAAACATATAAATTTACATTCATAGAAGCTAACACCTTTAAAAAATCATTGTGCGAATTAAAAAAACCATGGATATTAAATCTGTTAGGATTATGAAAGTATCCAAAATTATAATTATTTTTCAAATGAATTATCGAATTATTAATCATCAAAGCAGCTGCAACTTGGTTGTCAATATTTTTACGATATTGATTATGGGTAAAAACACCAATATTTATTGTGTCATTATTAATGTATTGCTTCTCTTTAATTTTAGCCTTATTTGTTACCAATAAAATATGGCTAGTACTTATTCCTGAAATTATTTCAAATGATTCAGCCATTCCCTTTTTTACAAAACCTAATGAATGTATTTTATTTAATTTTGCTAATTCAATAATCTCATTCAAAAAAAATATTGTAGAATTTTCATCTTCTCTATTTGAAGCAAAACTTCCATGATATATTAATTTAATTTTGGTATAAAAAAATAATTTTTCTATAATTTTTTTAAAATAACCAGGATACCCACTTAATACAATATTTTCAAAATGGTTATTTCTTATTAACTCACATATTTCAAAAATTTCTTTATCTGTATATACCGTTTTACTATAATACTGCGGTAATATTAAAGTGTTTTCAGGAAATAAGCCTAATGTTGCAGTTTGAACACCTTGCCAACTATTGCCGGTAGTGCTAGGGCAAATAGCCAAAGTAGAGTGATTTTTTCTTATTCTCTTTAGCTTAAGAGCCAAACTATCAATTGACTCGTAAACGTTTTTTTTAACAAAACTCCTTTCGCGTAAGTTTTTCAATATCATATTTTAAGAAAGTTTTTGCAGATGAATTCTTACGTTTATATTTAAATAAAATGGTCCAAAAATATTTTTTAAAAAGCTTTTTTTGCAAAATTCTTCTTTGTTTCTCTGCTTTATCCTGGATTAACAGACTGTTTAAAAATTTATGACAAAAATAAAATAAATCATCAATTAAAAAATTTATTAGTAAAAGTTTACAATAAAAAATAAAATATATTCTTCCCTTTATTTTTCTGATTTCAAGCCAATAAGATATAATAATTTGATTTATTTTAAATACCTCAGAATTTGAACTATTCCCACCATAATGTATTATCTCAGCTTCAGGAAAATACACTACTCTTAATTTTTTGCTTTTAATCTTGTTACAAAAAACAACATCTTCAGAATACATGAAAAAATCTTCATCAAGTAATAATTCTTGATTTAAAACATAATCCCTTTCAAACAATAAGAAAGCACCACACAACCAATCTACATCGCTTATCTCAGAATGAAGTTGATTTACCGTTTTTTTAATTTTATCAATAAAACTATTTCTAAAATATTTAATAAAAAAAGGATTTGCCTGCAATAATCTTAAAAAATATTCATTTTGATGAAAAAAGCTATATTGTAAAGTGCGTTCATTATTTAACAATTTACAACCAAGAACGCCAACATTATCACTTTTGTTAAAAAAAGTGATACATTTTTCTATAACATTATCTAATAAAAGAGTATCAGAGTTTAGCAATAATATATATTTTCCTTTAGAAACTTTAATCCCTGCATTATTTGCCCTTGCAAAACCAGAATTATAATTCATTGCAAGGTAATAAATCTTTGGAAAAGATGTTAAAATAACATTTCTTAGTGAATTCTCTTTACTATTATCAACAACTATAATTTCATAATTTATATTTTTTGTATAGTTTTCAATAGACTTAATGCAGTTCAATAACAATTCTGTTGTATTATAATTTACAATTATTATTGAAATATCGCACATAATTTTTTATTCAATTTTTTTAATCCAAATACTTCCACCAGCATTTTTTAAACATAATGGCATCTTTTTCTCAAACCAATCAGGCATTCTTTTTATTAAATAATTATTAAAAGAAATTATCTTAAATGATTTATTATACATTAAAAATGCTCTTAACATATATACCTCATTCCATGCTCGATGTAACTTTGTTATCCATTCCCGTGGATATTCAAATGGAAAAAAAATGTCATGAAAATGAATTAACACTCCATTTGATAATTGGGGTATAATTTTAAATAAAATATATTGAAGATCGCTAGCTGTTTTTAAAACATGTGAAGAATCAATAAACAAAATATCATTTTCTTTCAAAGTTTTAAAAACCGAGATCTCCACTTCTTGAACATTCTTTTCTAAAACAGTTATTGACTTCTTATCTGACTTAACGGTTAAGTCATATAACAATTCAGGGTAAGGTTCAATAAATGTTTGTTTTATTTTTCCGTTAAAAAACTTATTATTAGTATCAATAGCAACACAAGAAGAATAACCAGAACCTATTTCAATATAATTTTCGGGTTTATAATACCTTATTATAGAATATAAAAATATGGCATCAGAATAACTATAATTAGGATTTTCAAAAAAGTAATAAGCCTTATTATTTTTAAATTCTTTAAATGGTATTTCCTTATAGTAATTGCAAAAATGAACCAATAACGTCTTTTGAAATTCGAGGTTTAAATCTAATCCGATAAAGTCATTGTCGTCTTTGGGCACACAAAAAATAATATCTTTATAATATTCTACTTCAATTAATGATGGTATTGGGTTATAAAAATGACCTGGCACCCCCCAGCTTTCATAAAAATCGAGATCTCTTTTAATCCCCTTTATATATGGCAGTTTATTTAATATACGAAGTATATAACTTTTCATTTTTTTTTACATTTAAATAACATTACAACATCTGTAATATTTTTTGAAAATGGCAATATAAATGGGTTCTTCTTTTTTAAAAAAAATCTAAAATGGCAAAAAAATGGTAAATGATCAATAAACTCTCTTACTGGATTTACCTTAGTTGAAGAATAATATTCATCAACAATAAGACCCGACTTATCTATCAATTCTAATGCTGTTTTATAGTTAAAGAACCTTAAATGTGTAATATCAAGTACGCCTATTTCTGTATACTCAAAATTACCAAAAAAAATATTAAACCTATCTTTTGCATTTGAAAAATTAGGTAATCCAATTATTATTGCACCATTTTCATTCAATAATTTAATTGCATTTTTAACAACACTCCATGGATCTACAAGATGTTCAAGCACATGAACAAAGGTAATCGTATCAAATTTTTGCGTAGAAAGAAGCTCCCAAATTTCTTCTTTTTCAATATTTCCAAGTATTGTTTCCTTTTGGTATAATCTTGCTTTATCTAAAGCAAATTCATTAATATCTATGCCAGTAACAATACAAGATTGTTTTTGTAGCCATTCAGAAAGTAAACCACTATGACAACCAACTTCTAATACTGTTTTTTTCTTTCCTATAAAATTAAGTACGGTTTTTGTTTCAGTATGTAAATCATCAAAATTTATAACTGATTGATGATCGTATTTTAAATCACTGTAAATCATTTTTAAAGCTAAATATCGTTTTGCCAGTTAAATTTAGGTCTTAACATTCCAGCTAAACTTCCTGTATATCCTTGTCGAGTTTCTGAAGAATAATTATCATGTACATAAAATGATATTATTTCCTTTTGAAATAAATGCACAATATGAGGATTAAATGTACTAATTGCTATTTGAACTGAATATTTTCCACTATTAAAAAAATCTGCTGGAATTGTTATTGTTTTAGTATAATTTCCTATTGTATAGGCTTTTTCACTATTGTCAATTGAACAAAAAATTATTTCACCTGAAGGTGCAATTAAATAAAGACTTAAAATTGGTTTATAACCGTTTAATTTAATTATATATTTAATTCTAATATTTACAATTTCATTAATTTGAATAGAAGAAACATTTTCTCCATTATTATTAACTATTTCAACTTTTTGCAATACCACAAAATCATCTCCTGGCATTTTATCATTAGGATATGTTATAACACCGTTGCTAATATCAGAAGAATCTTTTAAATAAAAATCAATTGTTTCAGATGTGTTACCAAATTTAATGTTTTTACCATTTTTAATATAAAGCGAATTATTACAAAGTGAATTTATTGCATTCATATTATGGCTTACTAACAAAACGGTTTTTCCTTGACCCGCCACATCTTGCATTTTCCCCAAACATTTCTTTTGAAATTCAGCATCGCCAACTGCTAAAACTTCATCAATAATTAAAATTTCTGGTTCAAGATGTGCTGCAACAGCAAAAGCTAACCTAACATACATCCCACTACTATAATGCTTAACAGGTGTTTCGATAAATTTTTCAACACCAGAAAAATCAACAATTTCGTCAAATTTTATTTTCACTTCTTTACGGGACATTCCTAAAATAGTCCCATTTAAATAAATGTTTTCGCGACCTGTTAGTTCAGGATGAAAACCTGTTCCTACTTCTAACAAAGAAGAAACCCTACCATTTATAATAAATCTTCCACTAGTAGGCTCTGTTATTCTTGATAATATTTTCAATAATGTACTTTTCCCTGCACCATTCTTCCCAATTATACCAAGTACTTCACCTTGATTTACGTTAAAATTTAGCTCATTTAATGCTAAAAATTCTTGAGTTAAATTGTTTCTTTTTCCAATAATTGAACTCCATTTATTTACAAAAGTTTCACGCAAAGTCCCATTAAGTTTATTGCCTATAATGTACTTTTTAGAAAGATTTTCAACTCTAATAATTGCCTTATCCATTTATTGAAAAATAATTATCTATAAAATATCTGCCATTATTTTCTCAATCTTCATAAAATAAAAGATAGAGCTTATAAAAATACAAAGTACTAAAATAAAAGAATAAAATAAATAAAATAAATTCAGTTCACTTGCCATTAGACTCCATCTAAACCCTTCAATAATTCCAGCCATTGGATTTAATAAATGATATATTAACTGATACTTCTCTGGAATTTCGTTTGCAGAATATGCTACAGGAGTGGCATAAAGTCCAATTTGTATAAAAAAAGGAATAATATGCTGTACATCTCTATATCTTAAACTTAAAGCAGATATCCAAATTCCAACACCTACAGAAATTAATAAAATTAAAAAAAGAAAAATTGGCATAAATAATAAATTCCATGTTAATGACTCTTTATAATAAAACATCGCGAGAAATAAAAGAACTAAAGAAATAGCAAAATCTATCAATCCAACTAAAGCTTTTGAAAAAGGAATAACTAATCGTGGGAAAAAAATTTTTTTAATCATACCAGATTCGTTTATTATTGAACGACCTGAAGTACTTATAACAAATGAGAAATATGACCATGCCGCCAACCCAGATAATGCAAATAAAGGGTAAGGGATATTTCCTGTATCCACTTTTATTGCTTTACCAAAAATAAAAAAGAAAATCAGCAAGGTCGCTAATGGTTGAATAACTGCCCAAATAAATCCTAAAAAAGTCTGTGCATAGCGGACTTTAAACTCTCGCCAAGCAAGTGAATAAAACAAATCTTTATAATTAAATAATTCCTTAAAATATAACCCGTTTTTTTTAGAACTATCAAAAAAATATTTAGAATTATTTCCCATGTTTAATAATATCTCAGGATTCAATTAACGCTTATAAAAAACTAATTACTACTCATTAACATAAACTCTATAATTTATTTTCTTTTTAAAAGTAAATTTTGTAACAAATAAAAAAAAGAGAATCACACATCTTGTTTTGTTGAACAAAAATACTTAATTATAAATAACTGACAACATCAAAATTAATATTATACTTTAAGCTAGTAATTATTTAATTTGTATTATTGGCCTTCATTAATTTAACTATTAATAATAATTTTGTAGTTTTGTTTTGTTTTATTTTATAATTTATTGAAAACGTCATATAAATATTTCTGTTTGTTTAAAATTTCAGGTATACTTTTTCTGTTTTATTTATCTGTAATATCAATTAACGCACAAACTGTTCCTATAACAGGATTAGCTTTATGGCTTTCTTCTGATTCAGTTGACACCATAAACGGTAAAATAATTACATGGTATGATAAAAGCGGAAATGGGAATAATGCTATTCAATTAGATCCATTAAAAAGACCAACAAGCATTAATAGCATTTCGGCCTTAAATAATTTTCCA
>CAIQJL010000013.1 GCA_903872185.1 uncultured Bacteroidota bacterium
AGCAGAAAATGTAGTTTTACCAGATCCTTGCAAACCTGCCATTAAAATAACAGCTGGACTTCCTTTAATATTTATATCAACACGCTGACCGCCCATTAAAAGAGCTAGTTCATCATGAACAATTTTAATAAGCATCTGGCCAGGCTTAACCGATTTTAAAACATCCTGACCTAAAGCTTTTTCTTTTACAAGATCGGTAAAAGTCTTTGCTATTTTATAATTTACATCGGCATCAAGTAAAGCCCTACGAACTTCTTTAAGAGTTTCCGCTACGTTAATTTCTGTTATACGACCTTCGCCCTTAAGTAACTTGAACGATTTCTCGAGTTTATCTGCTAAATTCTCAAACATGAATATTTATTTTTGGGTAGCAAAGTTAAAAAAAATGAACTAAATATTATAGAAAAATAATCTCATACAAAAGATTGATATAAGAAAGTTATTTGAAGGATAAAGCATCTTGAATAGAAAAAAAATTTCTGAACAGAAATATCTTCAAAAAAGCATTTAAGATTAACGAAATCCTTGAATATTATAATTTAAAGAGACTCCCATACTTGGCATTAACTCACCATTGCGATAAAAAATCATTCCGCCTAAATTTGGTGAAATACTTAAATTCTCGGTAGGTTTTAAATGAATATTAATACCAAAACTACATGAAAGAACAACGTTTGGGCTTTCATAAAAGTTAAATTCCGATCCAAGTGGATTAATATAAGGAGCTAATTCAATAGATCGTCTTGGATATACGTGATAACTAACACCTTCAGGAATTACAAAGGAAAGAATAAAAAGTTCAACAGAATTAACATAAAGAAGTCCAAATATAGAGGGATTAAAATGCATAGTATAATCACCACTATTATTAAGACCTAGTCCATATTTATAATTTAACGAAAAACTTGGACTTATAAAAAACTCACCGCTAACTCCAGACATTGGCATTTCATTACCTCTATATGAATTTAACTGAGTATAAACACCAAATCTGAAGTCTCCACTTTCCTGAGAATTTGAAATTAGTGAAGTACAAATAAATAAACCAATTATTAGATATTTTCGCATTTGAAAATTTTAAGAACTATTGATTACAAATTTTATTCCTAGATTTAAAAAAATATATTTGTTAAATTATTAATATGACCAGCTAATTACGTAATTTTGTTTATTACAATAGATTAACAATTTTATAAATTACTTTTCGTTAAATATTAATATTATTTATTGCTAACTGGGCAACGAAATTAACCTCTAATTTGTCTTACAATAAAAAAGGTACTTAATGATACCTGAAAAAAAACTAGTAGAACTATGTCTCAAAAAAGATTCGAACGCTCTGGATCAGCTATACAACAGCTACTCCAGCAAGATGTACGGAGTTTGTTTGAGGTATGCAAAAAATCGTGACGACGCTCAGGATTTAATGCATGATGGTTTTATAAAAGTTTATACAGGGTTGAATGAGTACAAGTTTGAAGGTTCTTTAGAAGGCTGGATAAGAAGAATAATGGTAAACACTGCCATTAACTTTTACAAACGTAAATCGGGTCATTATTCAATAGAGATTGATGGCAACGAGGAAATGTTTAACGGGTTTGAAGATAATATCATTGAGCAGATTTCTACAGCAGAATTGCTTGGTTATATTAACGAAATGCCTGATGGTTACAGGATAGTGTTTAACTTATATGTGATAGAAGGTTATCAACATAACGAAATTTCGGAAATACTCGGAATTTCAGATGGAACTTCTAAATCCCAGCTGATGAAGGCAAGAAAGTATCTAATGAAAAAAGTAAAAAAAGAGGCTTATGAAAACGTTTACGGAAAATAATTTTGACGAGCTTTTCAAAGAAAGGTTCTCAAATTTTGGAGAAAATCCTCCCGAAAGTGTTTTGCAACGCATTAAAAATACTATATCAAATATTCCTCAACAAACTCCATTCTGGAAAAAGGGAGGTTTTTTTGCTGGTATTGGCGGAGCAATAATTTTAATTTCAGGAATCTTAATAATTAATTCATTTAGTACAAGTACCGATAAAGTTGAAAGCAATATAGCATTAGCAGAAAATCTATCGAATTCAATTAGTGTGAATAAAAACAATGATATTGATAAAAATACTGAAGTACTACTGGCAACAAATAAAATTAAGACAATAACTACTACAGAGAATTTGAATTATTTACAAAATGAAAAAATGAATTCTGATGTAACTAATCAATTTAAAGAAAATAATATTGTAAAAAATACAGATCCAGAATTATCTATAACAAATAAAAACACTCAGGTAAATAACAATTCACAAAACGATATTCAGCCAATCACTAAAATTGCTATAAATGTTAATGTAAAAGCTTCAACATGTCACAAACCTAATGGTAAAGCAGTACTTATTGCTAACGATCAGACTTTGAAATTTTACTGGATTGAATTAGATCCAAATAGCCCAACAAACAATAAAGAAAATTTAAATTCGGGCACATATAACGTAAAGGCGATAAATGCATCTGGTATAGAAAAGAATTTTAAAGTAATTATTCCTGACAGCGGTATAATAAGAACACGTTTTACTCATTATGAAATGACTCAGACTGTAGGCGTACCAGTATATTTTACTAATAAAACTACTGTTGATGGAAATAATTTTGAAGAAACCGAAAACATATCTTTCAAATGGTATTTTGGTGATGGCTCTACATCAAATGAAGTAAACCCAGAACATTTATATAATTCAATTGGACCTTTTGTTATTTCATTAGTTACTAATAATTCTATTGGTTGTAAAGATAGTAATAGTGTATCGCCTTTATACATTGCTGAGTCTGACATTGATTTTCCTAATATTTTCACACCTAATGGTGATGGTATTTATGATGTTTTTAAACCTTCAGCACAAGGCATGAAAACTTTCCAATGTACTATTTTCAACAGAAACGGAACTCAGATTTATGAGTATACCAACCCTGAACAAGGCTGGGATGGTAAAATAAATCATGGGTTGCAATTAGCAACTCCTGGCACTTATTTTTACGTTATTAAAGGTGTTGGGATCGATGGAAAAATTATCAATCACAAACAATTCTTAAATATAAATTATTAAAAATACTGGTGTTAATTTTTAAAATAGGTAAATGTGATAAATGTTTACCTATTTTTTATTTTCCTTTTCCTTAAAAGAACTCAGAATTTTATTAATTGAAGGCAAATAATTCTGTTTATTGTTTTCGCTACACCATACTGTAACTTCATAAAATTTATTTGTCCCTTGATATATTCCAGTATAAAAGCAAACATTTTGATTACTACTATCTCTATTATACAATCCACAAATAGTAAACAATAAACTTTTATAACCATTAATAATTGTATCTTTAGGAGTTTCAAGATTTCCACCGTCTAAAGTTTCGTCTAAAATATTATTTGCAATAAAGTTATAGCAATCATAAATTGAGGTTGATTCAAAATTCTCATAAATAGAATCATCATACACAACAACAGATAATCCATTTAAATAATCGCTGGTATCTTCAATTAAATTCATAACTGAGCCTTCTTGAACCTCTAAAGGCTGAATTAAATTCTCAGGAACAGAAATTGAAAATTCATTATTACCAGTTTCAAGAAAACTATCTTTTTTAACTGAACAAGAAAATAAAATAAAAGCAGAAACTATAACTACTGAGAATACTTTATTCATTATTGAATTTTAATAATTTTAATTGTTGAATTTCTATATAGGCCATTAATGTTTATATAATAAAGCCCATTAGTTAAATCTCCAGTAGGTATTGTTAAATAATTATATCCTGAGTATATTTTAAATGAATATTTTGACAAAACGTAACCTAATTGATTACAAATTGAAATATTAAAATAATCTTCATTTTCTGAATACAATTCAATTTCTTCATTTTCTGAAACCGGATTAAGATATTTAATAGTTTGATTATTAGCAATATTTTCCTTTATACCAATATGAGCAGTTTGATTAATTTTTAATTTAAGTGATACAGGTAAATGATCTGACATATTTTGAAGTGCCGAAACAACAGCAGAAGGTACCGAGTAATTTGCCGGACTATTTATACTTTGATTAAACCTGTTTCCATCTTGACCAACAACGGAATATGAATTAGGCACATATGATACTTTAGAAATATTATTCATTATATAGAATGAAGCTAAAATAAAATCAAACCTATCATCCATTCCTCCTGATGCTTTACAAGTGTTACTAACATCAGTACTGGTACTTTGAGTATGATACTGTGCAAATGCAGAGTTATTATACCAATTTCCAAGTTTATTTACTGGATCGTAAAATCTAATATTAGAATTAGTATAATTTATTAAATTTTGAAAACAAGTTTCTGTACTTGCTTGAACATTAAAATCACCCATAACTGTAACATTACCAAGATTACTGCTATTTAAAGCATTAAAATAATTCATTAATGATTTAGTTTCTAATGCCCTATCATCCTGATCTGATGTTGCACTTCCAGCTTTTAAATGCATTTGAACACAAGTAAAATAAACTGTATCATATAAAGTAGCTAAATCGGGACTATTATAATAAAACTTATAAATCATAATATCGCGAACTCCTGTTGGTAAATAGTTTTGACTAAATAAAGTAACCTTGTTTGAATTATAATAGACGGTACTAATAATTGAAGAATTATTTGAATTCACATAATTAGCTTTTCGATACCATGTTACTCCATTAAGGTTTATTACACTATCAAGAATACGTTGAGCAGTTAAATTACCTAAACCTATTTCATTGACTCCAAAAATATCTGGTTTAACATAATTAAAAATAGTTCTTAAATAACCATCTTTTGCATTAATATTGTTATTTGTTAAGGTACAATAAGTAGGATAATAATTATAATTAAGAAGATTATAGGTCATTATCTTAACTGTATCTTGTGCTGCAATATTTAAACTACACAAAAGCGTAAAAGCAATAATAATATTTTTCATTTTGTTTATTTATTAACTTCTTACAAAATGCTTCATTTCTGTAGGAATTTCAAATGAAAACTCCACCATTCCCATAACCTCACCATTTTCATTCCATGGTGCCTGAAATATCATTTTTTTAATACCATTCTTTTCAATTGTATATGCATTAGTAGTATTTTCTGATAACATTTCAACTATTTTATCTCTTGAAACCGGATTATGATAATCGTTCAAATTTTTTCCTATAAGTGCCTCGCCACCATAATTCTCAAAGACTTTAGTGGATTTCTTATTCATGTATAAAATATTTCCTGCTTTATCGCTAACAGTTATAGCTACAGGCAATTCAGACAAAAATAAATCAGTCATGTTATTATTTTAAATTAATGCAAAGTTAAGTGTATTTGAGTTTTTTCCATATTCTCATATTTGTTTTTTAATATTACTTATACTACTTAACTTAATTAAAATATTTATTTCAAAAAATATTTTAATTAAGAAGTTATTTTTCATACTTAGAAATTAAAATTCTTTATATTATTTTTTGCAATCAAATTTTACTTGTTTTTAACTCTTCTTATTAAATCAAAAAGTTTTTCTGCATCAATTGGTTTTGAGATATAACCATCACAACCTGCACTAATACTTTTTTGTTTGTCGGACTCGAAAGCATATGCAGTTTGAATAATAACAGGAATATTTGAGTTTATTAATTTAATATGTTTGGTAGCTTCATAACCATCCATTTCAGGTAACTGAATATCCATAAGAATAATATCTATTTTAGGATTGTTCTTAACCATTAACACTGCTTCTTTTCCAGTATTTACTTCTAAAATATTAATATGATATGGTTCAAACAATTCTTTTAAATACATTAAATTTATTAAGTCGTCTTCAACAATTAATATTGTATAATTTTCAAACCCATTCTCATTTACTTGCACTAATTTATCTATAACTACATTTGTAATTGAAACTTTATAGGGAATAGAAAAATAAAAAGTAGTACCATCATAGCTTGTAGAATTTAACCATATTTTTCCTCCTAACAGTTCTACACAAGCTTTAGATATGGCCAATCCTAAACCAGTTCCCCCATATATTTTTTCGATATTACCATCACCTTGCCTAAATCGCTCAAATATAACTTGTTGTTTTTCTTCAGAAATACCAATACCTGAATCTTTAACATAAAAAATAATTTCATTGTCTTTAATAGTATACCCAAACTCGATTATTCCTTTTTCTGTAAACTTGGTAGCATTATTTAACAAATTGTTTAATATTTGCGTTAACCTGATTTCATCAGAAATAATAAAAGCCTTAGCATCTGCCAAACAAGTACTTGATTTAAGTTGAATTTTAGTTTTGGAGTTTAAAATTAACTGAGAATAATAAATTGAATAAAGCTCATTAATTAATTTATTAATATTTATATCAGTTTCATTTATAACCAACTGCTTAGCATCAATTTTTGATATATCAATTATATCATTTATAAGATTTAACAAATGACCTCCACTAGTATTTATGATATCAACATATTTATCTTTTTGTTCAGGGGTAATACTTGCCTTTTTAAGTAATTTTGCAAAACCAATAATGCCATTCATTGGAGTCCTTATTTCGTGACTCATATTTGCTAAAAACGCAGATTTCAACTTCTCATTCTCTTCAGCTTTTTCTTTTGCTTTTATAAGTTCTTCCTCCATTTGCTTTCGCTCCGAGAAATCGCGAAAAAATGACTGATATGTTTTATCAGGCATCATTTTAGTGTTCATTTCAATTGGCAGTAATGAACCATCTTTTTTTGTTAATCTACGCTCTGTTCTAACAATTTGCCCTTGAATTAACAAATCATATCTTAATGGTTTTTGGTTTACTTCTTCAGCAGTAAAAAGTTGATTCATTGTCATGTTAAGTAACTCCTCTTTTGAGAAACCTGTCATTTCGCAAGCTCGTGGATTTACTCCAATAAATTTACCTTCAGCATTTCCATGAAAAATAGCATCAACTGCATTCTCTACAAGCTGGAAATATTGTTCTTGAGTTCTTTTAAGTTCGTCTTTTGCTTTAAATTTTTCAGTAATATCACGAGCAACAGAAATTATTACTTTTTTACCGAAAAAATTACCCGAAGAGCAATTCACTTCCTTTGGAAAAATACTACCATCTTTTTTTAATCCCCAGAATTCTAAAAATTGTGGTTCGCCATTATAAGCTTTATTTAAAGCAATAGCAACTTTTTCAAGATCATTTTTTCCAGGAGCAGAAACAAATTCGGGAGTTTTACCTATAAAGAAATCGTGAGAATATCCATACATTTTCTCAGCAGTTTTGTTTACTTCAAGAAAAACACCATTTTCGTCAAGAATATATACAGCTTCAGTAATACTATCTAAAATATTTTGATAGGTTTGTTGTGAAATATTTAATTGTTGCTCATCTCTTTTTCTTTGAATAGCAATACTAATTTGTTGTGAAATATATTCTAAAATTTTCAAATCTTCAATATTGTATGCATTTTCATTTGTGTAACTCTGAACCACAAAAGCACCAATAACCTTTCCTTTTGCATGTAGCGCAACTCCAAGCCAACAAGCAGCCAATCTACCAATTACTTCAGCCTTGCCTGTTTTATATATGTTATTTATGTCATCCGTTTTTAATAATAAACTTTTATTTTCTCTAACCACAATTCCTGTAAGAGATTTTTCGGCTGGCCAAATATTATCTTTGTCAGCCTCATCGCTAACAAAAGGGGCTGATAACATTCCAGATTTTTCATCATAAAATGCAATAAAAAAATTAGTAGCATCAACAATTTTATTTAATTCATTATGTAAAACTTGAATAAAATCTTTCAAATCAATTGTTTCTATTATAGCATTTGTAATATTGTAAAGAATTTTGTTAATATGTTCTTGCCTTTTTTTATCAGTAATATCTTTTGCTGAAGAGAAAAAACTTATTATTTCTCCATTGTTTAAAATAGGAGATGAGTTTACTTCGAAAGTTCGTCTAATGCCAGTTGAATCAACAAAATCCATCTCATAACATCTTGGTTCTAAAAAACCTTCTAATCTTTCTTTAATATTATCTTTTACTATTTTGCGACTCTCTTGAGGAATAAATTCAGTTAAATCCCTACCTAAATAATTTTCATTTGTTAATCCCGAGAAAGCGAGTCCTGCTTTATTTACATAAGTTAATTTGCCGTCTAAACCATAATTAATAATTATATCTTTTGAAGTCTCTGAAAGTATCCTATACTTTTCTTCACTAAGTTTTAATTCGGAAATCGATTTTTCATCATTCATATTATAGTTTATATATTGTTAAAAAAAACTAGTAAATTTTATTTTTGAAATATTAAAACAAAGTTAATTATAAACTTAAATTAGAATTATTTTTAATACTGTTTTTCAGATTTCTTACTAAAAAAAAATAATGTTATTATTCTATTCAAATACTAATCAATTATATTTGCATATGAAAATTTGCATATTAAAGGTTGATAACAACATTTCAAATTCAGCAATAAGCAAATTTGAGCCATCTGCCAATCCTATAAATTGGTTAAAAGAGCATGAATACGAACAATGGTCTCTTTCTGCAAATAATTCTAAAGATCTTTTAAATCAACTTTTAAAAAATGACTTTGAAGTATATGTCAATTTGTGCGACGGAGCTAAAGGAGAAGATAGACCAGGTATTGAAGTTGTAAATATTTTAGAAAAAGCAGATGTAGCTTTTACAGGCGCTAATTCAAAATTTTATGAACCTACAAGGTTTGAAATGAAAAATGCTTGTATTGAAGCTAATATCAATTATCCAAAAGGAGTAATTGTAGAAAAAAATTACAATGTGGGAACTTTGTTAAATATCCTGCAGTTTCCTATGATTGTAAAACATTTTAATAGTTATAATAGTATAGGTATGACTATAAAGTCAGTGGTTAATAATGTAAGTGAACTAACCATTCAGGCAAGTAAAATGATTTTAGAATTTGGCAGTGCTATGATTGAAGAATATATAGATGGAATTGAATTCACCGCTCTTGTTGTTGAAAACTCAATTAACAAGAATGAGCCTATAGTTTTTGAGCCGATGCAAATTGTTTTTCCAGAAGGTGAAAAGTTTAAACATTTTGATTTAAAGTGGAAAAACCATATTTCAATGAAATATATTCCCGTTATAGATAAGAATATTTCTGATAGAATTAAAAATATGTCAGCAGGCATGTTTAAAACGATGAATGGAAGTGGTTATGCACGTTGTGATTTGAGAATGAATAATAATGGAGAATTATTTATATTGGAAATAAATCCTAATTGCAGTATATATTTTCCAAAAGAAGACCCTTCAAGTGCCGATGAAATACTATTTGCAGAAAACAATGGACATGAATTATTTACAAAACTAATATTAAAAAGTGCCTTTAACCGTTGTAGATAACGTATTTATATAACAACAATCACTTAATTCATATTTATTATCTTTGCATTTATTGATTTAATAAAAATGAAAAAATTCTATATAGAAACTTATGGATGCCAGATGAATGTATCTGACAGTGAAGTAGTAGTATCAATTCTTAAAAGTTCAGCTTATATACATACCGAAAAAGTTGAAGAAGCAGATGTTATTTTAGTTAATACCTGCAGTATTCGTGAGAACGCAGAGCAAAGAGTGCACGGAAGATTAAATGTTTTCAAACAATTAAAGAAAAAATCACCACATATTATTGTTGGTGTATTAGGCTGTATGGCCGAAAGATTAAAAGAAGAACTTTTAGAAAATGAAAAAGTTGTGAATTTAGTTGTCGGACCGGATAGTTATCGTGACTTGCCACACTTACTTGAAAATGCAAATACTGGTCAAAAAGCTGTAAATGTATATCTCTCACAAGAAGAAACCTACGCCGACATTTCGCCTGTAAGATATGATTCTAACGGAGTTTCTGCTTTTGTTTCAATTATGCGCGGTTGTCAGAATATGTGCTCATATTGTATTGTGCCATATGTTAGAGGAGTTGAAAGAAGCAGAAATTACGAAACAATAATTACAGAAATCAAAGAATTAATAGCCAATGATTATAAAGAAGTTACACTAATTGGGCAGAATGTTGACTCGTATAATTATTCTAACGAATCGGGAAAAAATACTTCTTTTTCTGAATTATTGGAATTATCGGCAAAAACATTTCCACAAATACGAATAAGGTTTAGTACAAATCACCCAAAGGATTTAAGTGATGATGTTTTAGAAGTGATGTCGAAATATCAAAATATTTGTAAAAGTATTCATTTACCAGTTCAATCAGGAAGCACAAATACTCTAACAAGAATGAACAGAGGATATAGCAGAGACTGGTATCTTGATAGAATTAATGCAATTAAAAGAATTGTTCCTGACTGTGCAATATCAACAGATATTATGGTAGGATTTAGTGGAGAAACAGAAGAAGACCACAAAGAAACACTTTCGCTAATGGAAGTTATTTGCTACGATTTTGCTTTTATGTTTAAATATTCTGAGCGACCTGGCACCTATGCTTCTAAAAACATGAAAGACGATGTTACTGAAGAAATAAAAGTAAGACGTTTAAATGATGTTATTGAATTACAAAGAAAATTAAGCAAAGACTCTAAACAATTTGATATTGGAAAGAAGTATGAAGTATTAGTTGAAGGGTTTTCAAAAAAATCAAAAGACGAAATGGTAGGAAGAAACTCTCAAAATAAAGTGATTGTATTTCCAACTAAGCAACATAAACCAGGTGATAGAGTATTAATAGAAGTTACTAAATGCACTTCAGGCACTTTAATTGGCAAATTAATTTAAAAAAATCTGCATATTGTTATGTCTAAACTTGTAAATAATTTTCGCGAATATCGTAAGCAAATGAATGATAAAATTCTTGCTTCAGATAATAAAGTAATGAAACGTATTTACAGTATTGACACTCTTGCTTACCAGGAAGGTGCTTTATCTCAAAAAACAAAGGAAATGTTAGGTCTGGTAAGTTCATTAGTACTTAGATGCGACGATTGTGTAAAATATCACCTCGAAAAATGTTATGAACTTAAAGTTTCTAATGAAGAGCTTTTTGAAATATTTTCAATTGCAAATTTAGTTGGCGGCACCATAGTTATTCCACACACAAGAAGGGCCGTTGAATATTGGGAAGAGTTAAGTCAATAAATGTTTACAAACATATTTTATTAAAGTTATTAATATTTTACCTAAAGCATTAAATTTAAAGCTTTTGTCATTCATCTAAAAGCATTAAGCAATGTCGAAATTTATAATGAATAAATACTTATAATATTTAGTGTTTTAAAATTTAAATTATCATATTAGTATCAAAAATAATTCTAATATTTTAACAATTAAAACTAATATAATGAGAACATTAAAAAATCTTTTCCTTATTTTAATTTGCTTATTTTCAAGCACTTTAATTTTAAAATCTCAAACAGTTGATCCAAATGCTGTTGATGGTCGAATTTATATCAAATTTAAAAATGATGCTCCAATGAATTTTTCTATTAAAATGGGAAAAGTATTGGTAGATAATGTTGATTTTTTAAGAGGATTGAAAGATGAATACCAAATAACCTCAATGAGAAATACTTTTTGGCAAACAACAGATCAAAAACTTCATGAAATTTTTATGATTGAATTTGATAGCAAAGAAAAAGTTAATGCGTTAATCAAAGCCATTGAGCAAAACCCTGAAATTGAGTATGCAGAAAAAGCACCTTACATGCGAATTAGTTTTACACCAAATGACGCAAATTATGCTACAGCCGGAAACCGCTGGCATTTAGATAAAATAAATGCAACTACAGCTTGGGACGTAACACATGGAAGTGCTGCAATAAAAATAGCAGTTATTGATAATGCAATAAATACTACTCATCCTGATTTAGTAAATAAAGTAGTTTTATCAATTGATTTAGCTGATGGGGATAACAATACAGCTCCTCCAACAACTTCTGCAATTTGGTCACATGGAACACATACATCTGGTTTAGTTGGTGCTCAAACAAACAATAGCGTTGGTACTGCTTCAATCGGCTTTGATTGTAGCCTAATTGCAATAAAAGCTGGAAAAGATGCTGACGGTGGTACAGGAGTTTCATCAATGTACGAAGGAATTACATGGGCTGCAGATAATGATGCAGATATTTTAAGCATGTCATTTGGTGGTCCTGGTTTCTTTGCTACAATGCAGATGATAGTTGATTACGCATACAACAAAGGTTGTGTTCTTGTAGCTGCTGCTGGAAATAACGGAGCAGGCGACGAAGACCCTAACAATGTAAATTATATTGGTTATCCTGCAGCTTGTAATCACGTAATTTCAGTTGGTGCAACAAATGGAAATGATAAAGCTGCTTCTTTTTCTGAATTTGGAACTTGGATAGATGTTATGGCTCCAGGTGGTTATCAGAATGATGGAGGCATTGTAGATATGTTATTGAATAATTCCGTTTACAGTACAACTTCTCCTAACACTTATGCCAAGATGCAAGGAACTTCTATGGCATGCCCTATTGCTGCAGGATTATGCGGCTTAATTTTGTCTGTAGATCCTACTTTAACACCAGACAGAGTTGAACAATATTTAAAAGCAACGTGTACAAATATTGAATCACTTCAAGACCTTGCTCACCAGGGAATGGTTGGAGCAGGTAGAATTAATGCCTTTGCAGCAGTTACAATGGCACAGGATAGCATTTCGCCTGTTGTAGCAAACTTCTCATGCAGCGGAAACTTTATAAATTCAGGAGGCTTTGTTAATTTCACAGATTTATCAATAGGAACTATAACTAATTGGTCATGGTCTTTCCCTGGTTCAGTTTCATTAACTTCTAACATTCAGAATCCTCAAAGTATAACATATAACACACCTGGCGAGTATCCTGTAACCCTAACCGTAACTGATGGCGTTAATAATAGCACTGAAACAAAAACTGCTTTTATTACTGTTCAACAACTTGCAAATAGTGCATGGATTGAACAAGCAAGTGGTTTTGCGCAAATATACAGGGGAGCTTATAATATAAGTATATTAAATGATTCTACTGCTTGGGCAACTGCAATTGACGGAACAACTGGTGTAGGAATAAAAGAGTTTACAAGAACATCAAATTCAGGTAATACATGGACTCCTGGTACAATGAATGTCACTGGTTCATTTGCTCCTTCAAATATTGTAGCAATTACCGACCAAAAAGCATATGTAGGAATGTACCCAACAACTGGTGCTGGTGGAAAAGTATATGTAACAACTGACGGAGGAACAACTTGGACTGGTCAAGGAACAGCTGCAATGTTTTCAAATACCGCTAGCTTTTTAAATATTGTTCATTTTTATAATGACTTAGAAGGTTATTGCATGGGTGATCCTGTTAGTAGCGAATTTGAAATTTACACAACCAGTGATGGCGGCTCTACATGGACTCCTGTTCCAGCAGCAAATATTCCAAATGCCGTTTCTGGAGAAATGGGCTGGACTGGAGTTTACGATGCCTTTGGAAATATTTCATGGTTTGGCACAAATAAAGGAAGAATTTTTAAAACAACCGACAAAGGTTTAACATGGACAGTTCTTACTCCTGGTTTAACTGACGTGCAAAAAATTTCATTTAATAATGAGAATAATGGAATTGCTCAACAAATTGTTTATAACACAGGAACTGGCGCTATAACAACTCTTACAATGAAATCAACTAATGATGGTGGAGCAAATTGGAATACAATTACTCCAGGTGCAGGAATGGGAAAAAGTGATATTTGCGCAGTACCAAATCTTCCAGGGAAATACTATTCAGTTGGAACTGACGGATTAGCAAGTGGTTCTGCTCATTACAATAGCTCGTATAGCCTTGATTATGGAACTTCATGGACAATGGTTGACACAGCTGTTCAATATATTTCTGTAGAATTTATGGACGATTTTACTGGCTGGGCTGGTGGGTTTAGTCAAAATGCTACAACAAGCGGAATATTTAAATGGGACACAAATGTTTCTTCTCAATCAGACACAAAAATTGATGCAACATCTGTTTTATATCCAAATCCATCTAATGGAAATATTTCAATCAATACTGGTAGTATAAATGGAAACATAACTATTAGCATATATGATTTATTTGGAAAACTAGTAAATAAAGCAAATATTAACGTAAATGCTTCTCAGGTTATAAATTTAAATCTTACAAACCTTGCCAAAGGAATTTATTTAGCAAAAATTAATTCTAAGATTGAACAAAATGTTCATAAGTTTGTAATTGAATAACATGCAAAAGATTGATGAAGAAGTTGGTGTTATTCAACCAACTTTTTCATCAAAATTATATTCAAATATTTGCATTGTAATTAAAATTGAAATATTTTTGATTTAAAATAAATAAAAGTTTGAAATGAAAAGAATTGCACTTACACTTATAGCTGGTTTATTTGTTGTTAACTTTGTTAACGCTCAACAAATTACTCCACAAGTAATAGCTTCCTCAGGTGGTTATACACAAAACGGAGGTTATTCTGTTAGCTGGACATTAGGAGAACCTGTGATTGCAACAGCAACTAATAGTGGAACAACTTTAACTCAAGGATTTCAACAACCTACTTATGATGTTGTTGCTATTACAACCCAAACAATTCAAGGATTTGAAGTAAATGTATACCCTAATCCAGCAACAGACTTTGTTGTAATTGACTGGACAACTGACAAAGAAAATACTCTTTATATTAGTTTATTTGATTTAGCTGGAAAAAAGATTTCTGAACAAACTTGTGAATCTTCACAGGATAAAGTTTCTGTAAACATGTCTCAGCTTGCATCTGCACATTATCTTTTAGAAGTAAAAGATAAAAACAATCAGTTTACTAAGATTTATCGAATAGCAAAAAAATAAAACCTTATCAACTAACTTTTTATGAAAAAAATGTTTCTTGCAATAATAGCAGGATTGTTATTCTATTGCACTAATGCACAATCACCACAATCTTTCCAATATCAAGTAGTAGTGCGTAATGCGAGTGGCAATGCATTAATTTCACAAGCAGTAAATTTTAGAATAAGTATTATTTCCGGTTCAGTTTCCGGAACTGTTGAGTATGTTGAAACCCATTCTGCAAATACAAATTCTGTTGGCGTTGTAATTCTAGCTATTGGTGGCGGAACTGTAAATACTGGAAACTTTGCCAATATAAACTGGAGTAATTCATCTCATTTTATTAAAGTTGAAGCTGACCCAAATGGAGGTACAAGTTATTTAAATATGGGAACAAGTCAATTACTATCAGTCCCATATGCAATGTATGCTGAGCAATCTGGTAATGGAGGCGATACTGTTTGGTCAAAATCTGGCAATAATATTTACAATAATAACATAGGTAATGTTGGTGTAGGAGTTGTAAATCCAACAGGAAGAATGGTTATTAAGGGAAGTGCTACTGCATTAGCTACCGACCCATTATTTGAAGTAAAAAATTCAGCTGGTCAAACTGTGTTTGTTGTTTATCAGGATAGCGTAAATGTCTTTGTTAATGACGATGTAATACAATCAAATCGTGGCGGTTTTGCAGTTAGTGGAAGAAACAGCACTAAATCAATAACACATAATTATCTTAAAGTAACACCTGACAAAACCCGAATTTATTTAAACGAAGATGCTGCAAGAGACGGTTTTGCAGTAATGGGAATTAATTCAGGTGGCTTAAAAGATTATTTAAATGTGAGCGTAGACACAAATGAAGTTATAAATCCAAGTCAGCCTAGAATTTTATGGTATCCTACTAAAGAAGCATTTTTAACTGGCCGAGTATTAGTTGAAAATAAAGATAGCGTTGGCTTAAACTCATTTGCTTCAGGATATGAATCAAAAGCAATTGGAAACTGGTCGCAGGCTTTAGGCTTTAAATCTCGTGCTAGAGGTTTCTTTTCAACTGCGATTGGGCGTTTTGCTCACGCAAATTTTTCAAATTCTTTTGCATTTGGAAAATATGCAACTGCAAATAATTATAACGCTTATGCAATGGGCGATTCTGCATTGGCTAATGGATCTGCATCATTTTCATTTGGAACAGGCTCACAAGCATTAGGCGATGGAAGCTTTGCAATTGGATCCTGGAGAAGGGATATAGGTGGACAAGTTTTAAATTACCCCACTGTAGCTTCAGGAAATAGCGCATTTGCAATTGGCATGGGATCGACTGCAATAGGAAATGGATCATTTGCAATTGGAACTAATGACTCTACAACTTATATAGGTGCATTTGCAATTGGATATGACAATACCAGCTCCGGACAACAGAGTTTTAGTATCGGAAGCTATAATCATTCCAGAGATTTGTTAGCATTTTCATTGGGAGCATGGAACAATGCTACTAATATTGCAAGTTTTGCTATAGGAACAGAAAACACAGTTACTGGAATTCATGCAACTGCAATCGGAGACCTTAATAATACTTCTGGTATAGAATCATTTGCTTTAGGACAATTCAACACAGCTTCAGGTGATCATGCCTTCTCTACAGGTTATTACACTACATCTCAATCTGCCTATTCTTTAGTATTTGGACGTTACAATGAAATTGCAGGAGATTTATCATCATGGGTTCCAACTGATCCACTTTTTGTATTAGGAAATGGGTCAAATTCGGTAGTTAGATCTAATGCAGTAACAGTCCTTAAAAATGGAAATATGGGAATTGGAGTTTCTGCTCCTACTTACCAATTACAACTTTCTCAGAATTCTGCAGCAAAACCAGGTTCGGCTACATGGACTATTACATCAGATATACGATTAAAAGACGTTAAGGGAAATTACAACAAAGGACTAAATGAAATTTGCAAATTAAATCCAATTATATACAGATACAAGAAAGATAATCCATTAGGCATAAAAGATACTGATGTAGATTTTAATGGATTTAGCGCTCAGGATGTTCAATTAGTTTTCCCTGAAGCCGTATCTGAAAAAGACGGTTATCTAAATCTAGACATTCACTCTATTATTATTGCACAAGTTAATGCTATAAAAGAACTTAAAATAATGATCGATAAATTATCAAAAGATAATGCAAATTTAAAATCTGAAGTAGCAAATCTTAAAAACTCTAAATAAATTAATTAAAATTTAATAGTAATTGAGTTTTTTAAGATATAATAAATATCATATATACAATACTATATAAGTAATTATAGACAATTTGACGAATGGCTTGACTATAATTTATTTAATTTATATTTTTGGGAATTCTAAACAAATTCATCAAAATTATGAAACGTATTATTCTTTCAATTATCAGTTTTGCAATTAGTTTTGCTACTTACTCTCAAACCCCACAATCTTTTCAATATCAAGCAGTAGTTCGTGATGCTAGTGGAAGCGCCCTACAATCTCAAGCTGTAAATTTTCAATTAAGTATAATTTCAGGATCTATTGCAGGTCCAGTTGTATATTCTGAAACTCATTCAGCTATAACAAATCAATTTGGAATTGTTTCGCTAAGTGTTGGAGCAGGGACACCGGTAATAGGTTCATTTTCTTCAATTACATGGGGAGGTTCTGCACATTTTATAAAAGTAGAAGCTGACCCATCAGGAGGAACAAGTTATTTAGATATGGGAATAACACAATTATTAAGTGTTCCATATGCACTTTATGCCGAAACTTCAGGTAATGCAGGTCAAACTTATACTGCAGGAAATGGAATTGATATCACAGGAAATGTAATAGCTAATACTGCTCCTGATCAAATAGTGAATATTACATCTGGGACTGGAGTTCAAGTTACGGGCACATATCCTAATTTTTCAATAAATAATACTCAGCCTGATCAAACGATTAATCTAACAGGATCTGGTTCTACTTCAGTAACAGGAACCTACCCTAATTACACTATCACTTCAACTGGTGGTACTGTTCCATATACTGCTGGTACAGGAATTAATATTACCGGAACAACTATTGCCAACACAGCACCTGATCAAACGGTAAATTTAACTCAGGGTGGATCTACGACTATTACAGGTACTTATCCGAATTTTACAATTTCAAGTACAGATAATAATACTACATATTCTGCAGGAACTGCTATTGATATTACTGGCTCTACAATTTCAAATACAAGTCCAAATGCAACTCATACTGGAGACGTAACTGGTTCAACTGCACTTACAATTTCTAACAATGCTGTAACAACAGCTAAAATTGCTGATGGTAATGTTACAGCCTTAAAATTAAATTCAATGTCTGCGACAAATGGCCAGGTATTAAAATTCAATGGAACAAACTGGGCTCCTGCAGCAGATGCAAGCAATACATATAC
>CAIQJL010000014.1 GCA_903872185.1 uncultured Bacteroidota bacterium
ACAATTTGATATGTAACAATTTCGGTATTGGTATCGCAGCTGAATATTATTTTTCAACGGCTCGAATATATAATAACACAATAGTAAACAATGATTCACATATGGGTGGAATCAGTTTGTATTCTAATGCAAAAGTATACAATAATATAGTCTGGGGTAATATAAGCTATCCGGGAGAGGTAACAGATCAAATTCAAAAAATACTAGCTGGTACGATTCACCCGATACTTTTTAATAACTGTGCCCAATTTGGAAATAGTGGCACAAATTCCATAAATTCATATCCTGAATTTATACATCCTTCAGCAGGATTTGGAATAGACTATAATGGCTCTGAATTTGATTGGTCATTAGATGATATATCTCCCTGTATTAACTCAGGGACACAAGATACAGCAGGACTATTTATACCGGAAATAGATATTAGTGAAAACCCCAGAATCTATGGTGTGCGAATTGAGATGGGATGCTATGAAAACCAATCGGTTCTGACAAACAAACTTAATGAGATTTCAGCTGGATATAAAAATTATGTTTACCCAAACCCAGGTACTAATCGTGTAAATATTGAGACCTTTGAAACAGGGGTGAATTTTGAAGTGGCCACTTTGAGCGGACAAGTAATAATCAGCGAATCTACCATTGCAGGGTTGAATAGTATTAATACTGAATCATTAGTTTCAGGAATCTATTTTTACAGATTAATTAACAGGAAGAAAGAAGTTATTGCAACTGGTATATGGATTAAAAATGACAGATAATTCTTTGAAAATCATTATTTATTTTAGCCTTAGCTTTATGAGAAATGAAAGCCTGCCACCAACAAACGCTATAGCAAATGCGGGTATGCGTGTTCGTTGAAACATTTGGAATCTTTACATACATTTGTGCTGGCAGACAGTTGAGCAACAATTTAATCCCGCACTTGCCATAGCGTCATCCGTTAGCTTTAATTGTAAAAACACATAAATATGAAAAAATTGTTATTTTTAGTTTTGGTTTTGACAAGTCAGATTGGTTTTGGACAAGTGTTGAAAAATGGAAATGCCGAAGATTTATGGGGTAATCCAATTAACATTAATGATACTGTTAAATCAAAGACCACGGTAATTATACCATTTTCAACATCCAACTGTGGTTATTGTCTAGTAGATGGATATTTTTCGGAAACCAATTATCTAGATAACAACAAGAAAACTGGTGGCGCAAGTTTTGAACAGTGTTTATTTAATCCACAACTCGATGTTTATGCATTCACCAAACAATTCCATTCAGCTTTCACTGTTCTTACTTATCCTCCAGAGTTATACAAGATACATGAAGATGGTTTCCCAACAGTTTTAGCTTTTAAGAATGGCAAACAAGTTGTAAAATATCATAACAATTATGCTGAATTTCCTAAATTGAACACGATACTTTGGGATAATAAGTGCTTGCTTACTCCCAAGGGTAATTTACATATGGCTGAACGGCTTGTTTTCGAAAATGAAATGAATGACGCCATTTTGGTCTATCCTGACAGTGTAGATTTGAGTAAAAAGATTAATGAACGATTATCAAAATCCGTATCATGGAAGCATATAGGAGAGATAACTGAAACGGATAAACAAAAGCATTTGTATTTAATAGGTAACTATAATGCTGGTACTCTTACTGATTTCTTTAAACTTACTGGTTCAAACGTTCGGTTTACAAGTGATAGTCTGATATTTGGAAATTATAGATTCAATTTTGACTCTGTTGGAATATATGCATGGTTCATTAGCCCGTTTAATAATCAAAAATATATTGTGTTAAATATTAGGCATGGAAATAAGCTTCAAGAATCTGTGAATTATTTGGACTTTGTTATTTATGAGGGTAAAGACACTGCTTCATTCAAGAAAATGCTATATGGGCAGTACGATATTGTAAAAGGGAAGCAAGACATAATTCCACAAAAGACCTTTAGCGACGTTCCAATTCAACAATATTGTGACAAAATATGTCGCATTCCTGAAAATAAAAATCCTGAACAACATAATGTTTCTGAAAAAACGACAATTATCACCACAAACAATGCTTACGGAAATATATCAACACTCGGAAATGGAAACTGTAAATTCCCTGATATTATAAGCGATACCAAGGGAAATGTTTGGACAGTATTTGAAGAAAATGGGGATATAATCCTTAATGTAGTTGAAATTAATAGTCAACCAATATATATAGAATCTGATAATTCTGATAGTTATAATCCAATATTAGCAAGTGATAATAAAAGAATATGGGTATTTTATCTTAACAATAAAGACTTATACTACAGGGTTTATGCCCGATATATAGAAAATGGCAACCTGTCAGATGAAATTCTAATCTCTGACAAAGAGCCTTTCAATTCTACTAACTTGAGTGCAGCAACCATGAAAGATGAAATCAGTATTGTTTGGACTGAATGGAAAGCTAACCAGAGGTATCTGAAGTTATCGAAAATTTACAATGGAACCCTAATGAACCCGTCTATTATCACTTTAGCCCCTTCCAGATATACAGAAGATTACCACAACGCTTGGAGTGCATCTCTCATGTATGATTCAAAAGGAGAATTATGGGGAGCATGGAATCAACATTATCCAGGCAATTTTTGTGTAATTTCAGGAAAAATTGGCGATTATCCCCAACCGGTTACTAATACTGCAAAAGAAATGGACGATTGGGAACATGGTGGTTATCCTGATATTGCATCCAATGGAGAGAAGAAAATTATTGTATATGAATCCTTTGGATGGGATGTTGTGCTTAAAAACGAATCTCAGAAAATCAAATTCAGAGAATTCAATGATAGCGTGAAAAAATGGAGCATTCCTATAATTCTATCAGATGCCAAAGAGACATATATGAATCAGACTCCATCTGTAATATGTGATAAGAACAAAGATATTTATGTTATTTGGAGTGGTCGCCAGAAAAAAGATAATTCAGTTTGGAGTATCTATTTCGTAGTCAATAATTTGGGTATTTGGAGTAAACCAATACTAATTTCACAACCCGGTATAAATGCTCGATATCCTAAGATAATTTTAAATGAAAAAGATAATTCCATTATTGCTTCATGGCAGACAGGTATTGGGAAAGAAATGAAAACAGTGGTAATGAAGATAAATAAAGAACAACTAAAGAACAACTAAAGCTAACAAACGCTATAGCAAATGCGGGTATGCGTGTTCGTTGAAACATTTGAATTCTTTACATACATTTGTGCTGGCTGACAGTTGAGCAACAATCTATTCCCGCACTTGCCATAGCGTCAGCCGTTAAGCACAATAAAATTTGACAACTATGGACAATAATAATTTTGAATATGATTTTGATAACTCTTCAAAAATTGAGATTGAATTAAGCGAAGAGATGATTTTGTTAATGGACGAAATTGAGAAAACTGAAAATAAATTTACCGAAGAAAAAGCGGGAAAATTAATTG
>CAIQJL010000015.1 GCA_903872185.1 uncultured Bacteroidota bacterium
TACAAACCATAAGGATGAGAAACTCTTACATCTCTATTTAACCCACTCATTCTTGCCGACATTCCTACTGTTCCAATTTTCGATACATCTTCAAATGAAACAACTCCAGTTCTTTCAAAACGCGAGAGCGCACTTGGCAAACTAAAAAGTTCTTTATTCATCTCATTAAAATCAGGCTCAAACTTATCAAAAACTTCTATTAATCTGTCTCCTAACAATTTACTAAAAGGAAACTGATTTCGACCAGGTCTAATTAACCCTTTGGCAAGCCTGTTGCCTCCCCACTCCTGAAAATAATTTATTATTGGCGTACGAAGTCTTCCAAAAACTGAGCTTCCGAGCTGATATGCAATATCAGTACAAACAGCAGATAAATCGCCTGTATGAACTGCTATTCGCTCTAACTCCAAGGCTAAAGTTCTTGAAAATTCGATATCTCTTGGTGCTTCAAATCCGCACATACTTTCCCAAATATATGAAAAAGCAGCCGTATGACCAACTACAGTATCTCCAGCGATATTTTCGGCAATTACTGCACGTTGCAATATCTTCTTTTTTTCCAGAAACAATTGCTCAATTCCACGATGCTGAAATCCTAATTGGATTTCGAGATGCAAAATTTGTTCACCATTACAAATAAATCTAAAATGTCCTGGCTCAATAATTCCGGCATGAATTGGCCCAACACCTACTTCATGTAACTCATCACTGTCAATTGAATAAAAAGAGTAATTTGCTATTTGTTTAGTTTTATCGAAACGATTATGGGCATATCTTACTGGCTTTAGCCATGGATGATCTGTATAATCGATTCCATAATTTTCATGCATTTCTCTTTCAAACTTTTCAAAACACAATAATTTTGATGTAAACGAATTTAGTTTATCATTTTGGTTTACTAAACAAGAAGAAATAAATATTTCGTGAGTGTTATCATCAGCTATACAACAAATTAATTTAATCTTGTTTTCCTGTTTATAACCATAATAATTAACACAATGTCTTTCCAAATTATCAACAATTAAACCAGTATTTGTTTCAAAGAAAGTATCGTAATTTATTTCGGGAATATTCGAAATTTGTGTGGTTTGATTATTTGAAATTGTGATATAGTTCATTTTATTTTGGTAATAACATTATACTTTCTTTAATTAAATTAACAAATTCTACCGGTGGATTTAACCCTAAATAAACTGCACCGGTTAAAAGAATAAATTGTGTTGAAGATTCCCATGGACTTATTTTCGGCAAATTACTGTCATCAAAATCAACAGGAGGGATAAATAATATTTTAAAAATATTTTTTCCAAAAGCCCATATTATCATTGTTAATAATAGCAACACGGAAATCAAAACAATTATTTGATTTGCTTCAAATAATGAACGGAATATTAAAAACTCACTCACAAACAATCCAGATGGTGGCATTGCAGAAGTACTTATAAAAGCAAATAAAATAACTATCGCTCCTGTTGTATTATATTTAAAATAATTACCAATGTGATAAATACTTTTATTTTGATATATTCTATATATCTGACTATACTGGAAGAAAACACATGACTTAACTAATGCATGTAAAACAACATGTAATATAGCTGCATAATAACCTACTCCACCGGCTGCAACGCCGAGCATAACTAAACCCATATGTTCAATGCCAGAATAAGCAAACATTCGTTTAAGATTTTTAACCTTAATCATATAAACAGTAGCTACAAAAACCGATAAAAATGCAGCAATTCCAATAACTACATTTGCCCAATGAAGTAATGGTGTGTTTGCAATAACAATATAAAAACGAAATATTCCAACAAAACCCAAATTCATTAAAACGCTAGCAAGCAAAGCACCAGCGGGCGCCGGAGCTTTATCCTTTGCATCTATACCAGCAGTGAACATAGGAACCAACCCTAACTTAGCAGTAAAACCTGTGAAAATAAACAAGAACGATAACCTTAACCAAAAAGGATTTAATTTAGAACTATTTGCCAACAAGTTTTTAAAAGAGAGGTCATCTGAACCTGCATGTGTCAATGATAAACTTAGAAACAAGATTCCAATAAAAACAAAAGTGATACTAATTGCACAAATAAAAACATATTTCCATGTTCCTTCAAGTGCTAATTTTGTTCGATGATGATATATTAATGCAGAGGCACATAAAGTTGTTATTTCAGTAAAAATCCAAGTTACAGCAATATGATTTGATAGATACCCTACACCAGTTGCTGTTATTAGACCAACCAGTGCAGCAAAATAAATGGATCTGGTTTCTGGATTCTCGGGGTGTTTTTCAATATAAATAAAACTATGTAAAGCTGCAGGAACAGCTACAATGCTTAAAGTAAGCAACAATAAAATTCCTAAAGAATCAAAACTAAAATAATCTAATTCGGTAGTTCGAAAATGATAAAGTGAATAAATTGTAAAAGTCCATTGCAGTATAATAAATAAACCCAAAAGACTATAATTGATTACTTTGTTTCTATTAACAAAGAAACCAATTACAATTAAAAAAGCTCCTATTAAATATATTAATGTCATTTTAATAATCTTTTAAATTTGTTAGCTGATTAACATCAACTTCTTTAAACACATCACCTATTTTATTAAGAAATATTCCAAGAATTAATACACTGGCAAAAATATCTAACATTATACCTAAATTAACAAGCATTGGCATTTCATTACCAACAGCAAGGGATAAAACAAAGACCCCATTCTCTATTATAAGATAACCCATTACATGAGTAATAATCTTTCGTCGTGATGCAATAAAATATAGTCCGGTAAATAAAGTTGATAAAGCAACCACAAAGAATATTTTATCTAGATTAGTATCTTTTATTGAATTAGACAATAAAATTGTTACAACAACAATTAATGTAACAATAATTAAAGAAACAAAATGTGGTAAAAATGGTTCAGCCTCGCGGGTTATTTTATTTCGTTTAAGTATATATTTCAAGAACAAAGGAACTGCTAATGATTTAAAAACTATAGTTTCTAAAAGTATCAAAACTAGGTTTAAAGTACTGATCTCTTTAAGTTGGAAGAAAACTACAAAGAAAAGCAAAACCCCCTGCAAGGCAAGTATATTAACATAAGTCAACATACGATTTGCTATTGCCATATAAAACAGAGAAATAAGAAATATTATCAAAAATACATGTATCATTTTACTGTTTTTTAAATTATATAAACTTTCCTAACATTAATAACACACCAAAAAATATCAGTAAACTTACTGAAGTTAAAACAACTATAAACTGAGCATTATGATTCATTCTGAATCTTGCCATAAAAGATTCAATTAAACCAATAGAAACTGCCATAAGAAACTGAATTGTAAAAAACAATGGAATTGCATATTGAATATCAAAACTGCCAATAAAAAGATTAACTATTAATGCACCATATATTGCAAATTTTAAATAACCTGTTGTTAAAATTAAACCCAAATCAAACCCGCTGTTATCTAGTATCATTACTTCATGAATCATGGTAAGTTCTAAATGCGTTTTTGGATCGTCAATAGGCATACGGCTATTTTCAATCATTGCAATCATAACTAAAACAAATGTTGCAAGCGTTGTTAAAGCATAACTTATATATGAACCTAAATGCAAATCCTGAAATATTTCCTGAAATGAAGTATGCCCTGTTAGCAAGGCTAAAGAACCCATTAAAACAAAAAATGCAGGCTCTGCAAACATTGAGTATAATGCCTCGCGACTTGCACCCATTCCCTCAAAGCTGCTACCTGTGTCCATTGCAGAAATAATACTAAAAAACTTTCCTAACGCAAGCACATAGGCAAAGAAAATAAAGTCTCCATTAAAACTTATAATTCCTTTTGAATTACCAAATGGAACTACAAGCATAGCCATAACAACAGATGCGAAATATATTGTAGGTGCAATCTGAAAAATAATGCTTGTGGTTTCGCTATATACAGCACCTTTTTTAAATAACCTAACTACATCCTTAATTGGCTGAAAAATACCAGGCCCTTTTCGTCCAGATGCAATACTTTTTGTACGGATAATAACTCCCGTAAAAAAGAATCCTGCAATTATTATTAATAAAATACTAAGCATAATTATAAACGTTTAAAAAAATCGATTAACATGCATATTTTTTCATAAAATAAAGGAATACAAATTACTGAAATAATAAAAACAATTCCATATAAAAGATAAAACTGCAATTTTCCATTTTGTAAAAAAAGAAATCTTCCCATAAATGACCTATATGATCTGATTGGATTATCTATAATCCATTTTTCTAGTTTATCATAAGGGTGAGTTTCTAAATGTCCTTTTATAGGAAATATTCCATGAACTTCATTATCTTTTTTAGAGTTCATTAAAAAAAACATTCCAAATATTTTACTGTATGATTTAACAAAAGAACTTGCAGTGTATTGTAATTTTGGGGTTGGTGCAATATATGCACAGCCCCATGTTGGTTGAAGAGTTGAAATATTTTTAGAAACAATAGCTTTTCTAACAATATAGACAATAAATATTAATAAAATAAATCCCAACATAGCCCATGTTATAGGTTGCATAATTTCAAACGCTTTTCCCTGAAAAGGAATAAATTTAATTTGATTAATGTTAGTAAACAATTCTAAAGGTTTTAAAAGAAAATTTAAAAATAACTTTGGAAATATCCCAATAGATACTATCAACATTGTGATTAAATATAAAGGCGCCAATTGAAGAAACGAAACTTCTTTTATTTCATGTTTAAATGTTTTTCGAGCATTACCTAAAAAGATTATTCCGAATGCTTTTGTAAAACAAAGCATTGCCAACCCACCTATCATTACTAAACTTAATACAGAAACTACTGCAACTATTGATGAAAAAAGTGAAGCTTCTTTTAGCCAATGATATAATCCCGTATAAATTAAAAATTCTGAAATAAATCCATTAAAAGGAGGTATTCCACAAATAGCAATTGCAGAAATAAGAAATAACATTGCAGTTTGCGGCATTTTTTTTATTAAACCACCTAAATGTTCAATATTTAAAGTATGTGTAGCTTGATAAACATTACCGACAGCATAAAACAAAACAGATTTAAATAACGCATGATTTAAAGTATGTAACAATGCTCCAGCAAAACCTAAAGAAGCAATAATCTGATTTCCTGAACCCAATCCTATGCAACCAATACCAATTCCAATTCCAATAATTCCGATATTCTCTATACTATGATATGCCAGAAGTTTTTTTAAGTTATGTTGTATAATTGCTAACATAACACCGTATAAACCAGAAATAACAGACATAAATAAAATAATATAGCCAATAGTTGTAAAATCTGGTTTAATTAGTAATAACATTCTAAGTATTCCAAAAATCCCAATTTTAATTAAAACACCCGACATAATACCTGAGATATGCGAAGGTGCAGCAGGATGTGCATATGGCAACCATGTGTGAAATGGCACCAAGCCAGCCTTTATAGAAAATGAAACGAAGAAACACAAAAATAAAACTATTGCTGCATTTCCATTGTTTGCTGAAGCATATTGAGTAAGAGCATTAAAATCATAACTTCCTGTTTTAAATGCAACCCACATAAAACCAATCATTAAAAAAACTATTGAAATATGCGATTGAATTAAATAATTAATTCCTGCTTGTATAGTTGCTATTTTTTCATTTTCAAAAATAATTGTAATAAATGCTGAAAGAGCTAGTAACTCCCATGCTACCAGAAAAACTATACTATTCTGAATTACACAAACTCCAACAAGAGAAGAATAAAGCAAAATAAAAGCAATGTTGTGTAATGTTAAATATTTTGGTTGAGCATTATATGATTTCATATAAAATAAACCATAAAAACCTCCTGTTATAAAAACAAAATTAAGTATTAAGATAAACCAAGCAGACAATGCATCAATTCTAACATGAACCAATCCAGTTATAAAACTTCCAGAAAAAACAAAATCGTAGCAATGACCAGAAAGTGCATTAATGGCGATAATACCAGATAAAATAACATTTATTACAATAACAGCATAAGCTGCAATACCTTTCCACTTAACTCTTAAAAAAGGAATTAAAACAATTGCAAAAATTAAAACCAATATAAATGAAATTACAATATTCACTATATTATATTTAAGGCAGTTATTAAAAATATTACTAAGATAAAAATAATTCCATAAATAACATATGATTGTACTCTACCATTCTGTATAAACTTAAAGTAATTAGCAGTATAAACTAATCTATGAGAAATATTATCAAAAAATCTAAATTCAAAAAAATCAAAATAATTAGACTCATATTTTCTTTTTAATGGGAATATCTCACTTTCATCAAGTTCACGATAATTTTTCTTCTCAATTATAAAGAAATTAAATATTTTGCTAATTGTTTTTGTAAATGATTTCCCAGTATACTGCATTTTATTATTTGGTGCAACATACGCACAACCCCACGTAGGAGCAATAATTTCTGTTCTGTTTTTTGTAACAAAATACCGAATAATCAAGAAAAAAGAAATAATTCCAACAAATAATCCTGAACATAAGCTAATATTAAGCAATGTGTTTGAATAGCTATATAATATTGATGAGTTTAAAACAAAAGAATTTTTAAAAAAACTATTAAGAATAACGCCTGCTGAATTTAAATATAACGACGGAACAAAAGCAACAGAAATCATTACAAGAATAATTAAATATTGAGGCAACAGCATTATAAATGAAACTTCTTCAGGTTTTTTATTTAAAGTTTCTCTTTTATTTCCTAAAAATATTGTACCAAAAGCCTTAGTAAAAGTGAGTATTGAAATTCCACCAATTATACTTAATGCTGCAAAAGAAAGAACAAAAACTAATATTTGACTTATACTATTTGTTTGAATTCCTTCTGTTAATCCACTATAAATTATAAATTCGGAAATAAAACCATTAAAAGGAGGAATTCCTCCTATTGCAATTGCTCCAACAAGAAAAATCACAGCAGTTTTTGGCATATCTTTAATCAAACCACCTAATTTATCCATGTTGCGGGTATGTGTTTGATGATAAACCGAGCCTGCCGAATAAAATAGTAATGACTTAAATAATGAATGATTCAACACATGTAATAACGCTCCACCAAATCCTAAATAATATAAAAGTGCATTTCCATTTCCAACTCCAATTAATCCCACTCCCATACCTATTCCGATAATACCAATATTTTCTATTGTACAGTATGCAAGCATTTTTTTAAAATCGCGATTTACAGCGGCATTTAAAATTCCATATAATCCGGTTAATACTGAAATTATTAAAATAATTTCTCCAATTAATAAATAATCAAATTTTAAAAAAGTAATTACTCTGAAAATACCATAAATGCCCAATTTTACGATTACTCCAGACATAACCCCGGATATGTGTGATGGTGCGGCTGGATGTGCATGTGGCAACCATGTATGCAAAGGAATAAATCCAGCTTTTAAACCAAATCCAATAAAAAAAAGTAAAAAAAGTAAAATGTTATTATTTGAGATAAAATAAGTGCCTATTGCATCAAAGTTAAAAGATCCTATTTTATAATATACCATTATAAAACCTACTGTTAAAAGCACAACAGAAATATGCATTTGAACAAGATAATTAATCCCTGCTTTTAACGTTTTCTGATTATTATTATCGAAAATTATTAAAAGCAATGAAGTCAATGACATAATTTCCCACGCAATAAGAAAAACTAACCCATTTTGTAACATACAAACCCATACCATTGAAAGATGAAACAACATATAAAGTATCCAATGTAGTGTTAGCTTTGAAGCTGATTCGGTTTGTTTTTTTAAATAGCCTATTCCATATAAAACTCCGGTTACTGAAGTAAAATTAACTATTAAAATAAACCATGATGATAAACCATCAATACTGATTGGAATTGTACCTAAAAATGATCCTGCATAAAAAGAATAATAAACTAAACTTCCGCTTAGTGCAGGAAATGCCATCCAGCTTGTTATAATTGCATTTAAAATTATTGCCGATGAAGTAAAAAATGCTTTAAATTTTATTGGTACTATAAAAACAGTAAGAATAAAAACAAGGGTTAATATCCAGGAAGATCTCAATAAAAATTCCAATTCAAACATTTGCAAAAAGAATATATTTATCTTATAGTTTGCAAAGTAACATAATTATAAAACATGTTGATTTAAATATTATAAACTTTTACCACCAATAAAAAACCCGAAAACTTTCGTTTTCGGGTTTTTTAAACAAAGCTGAAAATATTATTTAACTACTTGTTTTCTAACTACACCATTAGAATTTTGAATGTTTAATATATACACACCTGAAGGTAATTGTGAAGTATTTACTTGGGTGCTATTAACACCTGAAGCTGAATTTAAATTTTTACTTATTACAAGTCTACCAGAAGCATCCATTATTGAAATATTTACATTTTCAGATTTCTGACTTGTAAAATCAACATTAATTTTATCGCTAAATGGAACTGGGTATACAAATAAGCCATTTTCTATAGCATAATTAGGAACTTCTGTTGTCATTCCAATATGAATTACAGTTTGATAAGTTGTAATTGCTTTTGCACCACAATTTATTGAAAGAACTACAACAGTATTTCCATTATATGTATATGAGTATGTCGTTGTTATTGTAGAAGTCATACCACCACCGGTAAATGTCCAAATAACGGTTACAGTATTACTCATAGAATCAACAATTACTGACGAAATATAATAACTTGTTGGAACAAAATTTAAACAAGTATCAAGAATTCCAGTAGTTAAAGTATCAACTATAGTTCCACCAAGTGTATCGTAAGGTTCATAAAGTGACGCAGTCATTGAATTTACACAACCGTTTGCATCCACCACATTAAGTGAATATAATCCACTTGTTAAATAATAAATATTAGCTGTTGTATTCCCAGTACTCCAACTGTAAGCATAAGGAGGAGTGCCACCATAAATATTTGATTCAATATAGCCATCATTTCCACCAACTGTTGAAGGGCTAAAAGAATTTAAATTAACATATAACTGACATGGATTACCAACA
>CAIQJL010000016.1 GCA_903872185.1 uncultured Bacteroidota bacterium
ACATATTCATTAGTATATAATTCGTTTGAACTTTTTACGTCTTTTGACATTTTTACTGGAAAATATATTACAAATATATCAGGAATTACTTTAAATTCAATTCCTATTTCATACGGAAATCTTGTTGATCCATTCCATGCAGTTTTTGCCTTTTTGTAAGTGGCTACATTAAAATATAAAGAAAGTGGCAAAGGAACCGGAAATGCTGCTTCTAAATTTAATGCTGTCATCCATGAGTTTGTTTGAATTGGAGAATAAATTCCAAACCCTCCATCATTTTTTACAAACTGCCGCGACCATAAATTTTTTGCAGATGTTGAGCCTGTACGATCTGGAAAAACTTCAGAATATAAATAATCTTTATCACTTTGAGTTCCTGAAATTCGAAAATTATAAATTCCATAATCACTATTGTTATAAATAAAAGTTCCACCAAAGAATCTCGCACTGAAACCCGTTTTTCTTCCATTATAATTTATTCTCCATGATAAATCAGTCCACGCTTTCAAATAATATGATCCTGACTCGGCATGAATCTCAGCATTAACGGGCATTTTTTTTGAATAATCGTGATATATTGCTGAAGCATTTATAAAAAGATTGTATAATGAATCGGCATAAAGATCGGTAGCATAAGAAGCTTTAATAGTTGCTTTCCATTGACGAAATGGAAATACTGCATTTCTTTTAAACAAAGCATTTATTCCTACTTCTGTTTTTCTCCATGTACTTAATTCATCTTCTTTGCCAGTATTAAAACTAGAATACTCTTCAAACACATTTAATTTTTGAATATTTAAAATATCAGGATGAAAATTATATTCATAATACCCAATTCCTGTTAGTTTATTTGAATTAGTTCCGTACATAGGCATAAACCTATATTGAATTTTACGCTCAGGCAAAAATGAATTATATAACATTATACCCGGCATTAATCCATCACTTGTATTCCAACCCATAACAGGAGTATAACTTAATTGAGTACGATTTGGATTTTGTAATATTCCTAAAAACTTAATTTGAATTGGCTCTGCTTTTTTCAAAATTCCATTTAACCTTGAATAATTATTTGATCGTTTTTTTTCAAACATTAAATTATTTGGATCTATTAAAACTTTATCGCAATTTATATTATTAACTGTAAATGATTTACTTCCATTAAAACCTTCAGTCCAGTATGATTCAATAATTTTATTGTCATTATATAAACAATAATTTAACGGAGCATCTAGTTTTCCTTTATTCTTAATTATTATTTCACATTGTTGCGATTCCCTATTTAATTTAAACCCTTTTATTTTATAATCAGAATAATTGCTAGTATTACTAATACCGTTAAACAACCAATCGAGGTTTTTATTAGAACTTTCTTCTAATACTTTTTTTAAATCATCAGGATAAGGATGTTTAAACTGCCATTTGTTATAATAATTTTGCATGGCTTTATCAAATCCCTTTTCACCAATATAATTCTTTAAATATTTCATGGTTAAAGCACCTTTCATATAGCAAACCAACCCATAGTTCTCTGGCAAATATTCTTCAGAAGCTTTATCTAAAGGCTGATCAGAACCAATTCCAGCTGCATAATCGCATGCAGTTTTATTGAAATCAAACTTTATCTCTGACCCTAAACCTAAAACTTTATTAAGAAAACCCATATATTCTAACCCACTTCTCTTCCTTATATCATTAGAATATCTATAGTCATAAAAACTATTTATCCCTTCATCCATCCAAG
>CAIQJL010000017.1 GCA_903872185.1 uncultured Bacteroidota bacterium
AAATCTAATTTAATTGGTGTTGAATATTCACCTGTAGTTTCACTTAAATGACTTATCCATAAATCGTTATTATCATCATCACTGTTATTAGAGAAATACATTATCATTACTTTTTCATCAACAGATAATGTAGCTCCAGTATATGTTCCTTTTGATAATCTGTCGTAGTCTTAAGAATCAACCCGATTTTTTTATTAAAGTCATCCATCACCCTGTCCCTTTAGACCCCAGCCCTTATAAAATATTAGTTGCAAATGGGAATGATAAGACTGTTTTAAAACAACAATGGGATCTTTGTATGAAGAACCCTCGCTCTAGCGCACTACTGTCCCGTTAAAAATCGAGCACAAATTGTAATTGATTTGGATTTTTCCACCGCTTTCGACCATACATTCGTAAATTTAATGTTCTAAATAATTCATTTCCTATTAATTTCATAAATATTCTGTCTGATATATTGTTTGTTATACTAATTTGCATTCAATAAAGTATTAACTATCCAATCAAAGCCTGTTATTGATTGAACAATTTTGGGATTGTTTTCGTAAAATATCGAAGTCTCTATCAATCTATCTTCAACTGCTTTCATACTTTTGAATGCATAATTTCCGAAATATTTCTCTCGCATTTCTCCCCACATATTTTCTGATGGATTTAGTTCAGGACTGTATGGAGGTATATGCTTAATAATAATATTCTTCGGTATACTTAATGCTTTATTGCGGTGAAAGGAAGCTTGGTCACAAAACAAAAGTATCAAATCCTCAGGGTGCCTATCTGACAATATCTCAAGAAATATATTCATAGCATTAAATGATACTTCGGGTAATATTATCAGGTCATTCACCCCATCTAATGGGCTAAAAGCACCGAATAAATATGTATATTCTCTTACAAATTGTTTTTTGACAATTGGTCTAAAACCCTTTGGCGACCAGCATCTTTTGGGGTCGGTTATTCGTCCAAACCTTGCTTCATCTTGAAACATTATTCGCAATTTTTTTCCTTGTCGATTAGCTTGAAGTTTAGCATTGTAAATTATTTCAGGGAGTTCATTTTTTAAAATTTTCCATAACTCCAAGGCTGGATTTCGGATGAGTCGGTCGAGGTGTTATTTTCCGCCAATTATGCCTATCTAACATTCTGTAAGTTGTGGATTTTGCAACCTTTTTGCCCACAATTTTTTCATAAGTTTCATGAATTTTACTTATTTCAATTATTCCGCCTTCTTTAGCTCTATCTTCAAATTTAGTTATTAATTTTTTTTCTTCAGTGAGGGTAAGAAGTTCATTATTTCTTCCGCCCTTTTTATTTATTTCCAGTGCTTGTAAACCATATTTTAAAAATGCACTATGAATATTTCTTACCGTTTGGAGCTTATAGCCTGTAATCTTGGTAATTAAATCTGCACTGTAATCAAATTTTGCTCTAAAAAAAATGCATTGAATTCTTTTGTAAGAATTTAAATCATTAGTTTCCCCCAATAAATTTTGCATTTTTTCTGCCGTTCCATCAGGAAATGGTAATTTAGGTCGCATAACTCCTCCTGTAAATTTATCCTTTACAAGATTTATTATACATTAATACTTTATTGAATGCAAATTGGTATAAGAAGTCATACAAAATAAAAAGGCGAAATCATGCAAATTCAAAAATCGCAACCAATATCATTTCAGTCTCTATATACAAATGAAGAGGCTCTATTCTACGCCAGAGAGAGACGTAGCATGTTAAACCCTGAAAGATTTTTGTCTTTCTTGGAACACTTCGCCAAGCCTTCTATAGAAAAAATAGCTGCT
>CAIQJL010000018.1 GCA_903872185.1 uncultured Bacteroidota bacterium
CTTCGCTGCACTCTGAATGACAAAATAAAATATTATTAAATATTAGAGATAACTCTAATATTCGCAATGCAAAAATACAACATTTTCAATGCTTTTATATTACATAAAATTATTCCTTAAACATGTATTTTAGGCTATAGGGAATTTATTAGTTATTATTAAACAAAAATGTATCAAAATAAAAAGGCTGCTCAAAACGAGCAGCCTTTCCATTTTAAAATATTTGACGTATTATTTTACAACCAATTTTTGTGTTGTAACACCAGTAGTCGAATTAATTTTTACAATGTAAATTCCTTTATTGTAGTTTTCAACATTTAATAAAGTGTTTTGTGAGTTTACATTTTTATCAAGAACAACTTGTCCGTTAATATTAATAATTTGAATGTTTGCATTTTCAAAATTATCAATAAAAATATTTACAAGGCTTGAAGTTGGATTAGGATAAACATCAATAATATTATTTAAATCATTTGATGAAATAGCTGTTGGGCTTGATGATAATGCAGTAGTAACAATACGAATTTGAGCATCCATACCATTTTGAATCCAGCCTGTACCATCATCGGTAAAAGTATTTAAATAAGTACCAGCTTGTAATGCAAGAACTGCACAAGAACCAGAAGCTACAGTAAATCCAGGATATGATTTTCCGGTTAAATTATTTAATTGAGCAGAAAAAGCACGAAGATCAACTTTTGTGATAGCCATTGGATTTGTTGCACTTGCAGCAGAAGCCATAACGAATGGTGTAATTAAATCTGTGCCAGGTGCACCAGTAGCGTCATTCCAAACATGAATTGTCATTGGATCATTTGGAGTATTAGCAGGTGTTGCTGTGCTATAATAATTACGAATTAAAATAGCTTTCATATCTGCATATTGTACACCAAAATCGATCATTTGAGCAATACTAGCATAATTACCAGCAACTGTACCAACTGGAGTATAAACATCTGGAGTGTTATCATCAAATTTATTATAAACACCACTCACATAAACAAAAGTATCGGTTTGGCTGGTATATGGAGTTGGTGTAACCAAATCAATAGCAGAAAGCCAATATTTTATCCAAACACCAGCTGGTTGAGCTGGAATAGTGTATGTATAAATACTACCTGTTGTTAAAGTACCAGCAACAATTTGAGTAGTGCCATTATCAATTTTATAATTCAAATTTGTTGATGCAACACCAGTCATATCTGTAATTGTAGCATTTACAACCTGTGCATTTAAATTAGCTTCGGCATGTAAAGGAACAGTATTGTTTACAATATTTGGTCCAGCAACATCTTGATTTAAAGTAGTAATTGCTCTGAAATGATAATCAGCAACACCTGATGTGCCAGATGATAATGACCATGTTGTTCCAACTAGAACATATGAACGACTATAATTACCTGGTTCAGTCATCGTAACGTTTACAATACCTGTAGGAACAGTAAAACCAATATAATAATTGCCATTTAATCCAGTTAATTGAGCAGCATAAGAACGAAGATCAACCCATTTCATTGCACTTGTATTTGACAATGAAGCTGCAGGTGTAACTAGGAAAGGAGTAATAACATCAGTGCCAGGAAGTCCTGCAACTTCATTCCAAACATGAACCAACATCTGGTCATTTGGATGTGTGTTATCAGTATAATTTCTGATAAGCATTCCAACTAAATCAGTGCTTCCAAGAGCAACTTTTACACAAACACCATTTGATGCTGCTGTAGTAGAAGCTGGATCGATTGCTGAATAAAAATCAACCTGACCGTTATCTTGAATAATATGATTTCCTGCAATATATGCATATGTTGGAGATGTAATATTGTTTGGTGTAACATAACTATCTTCAGCATATATATGATAAGACACATAAGCACCAGGAGTTTGAGTAGGAATAGTAAATGAATAATTGTTTCCACTTACAAGAACAGGAGCGACAAATTGATCTGCACCACCATCCACATTGTAAACAAGTTTAGAAGTTGAAGTATTAATTCCAGAGAAGTCGATTAACTGAGCTGTTAAAACCATGCTATTTAATGATCCTTGATAGTATTCTGGAGCAGAATGAATAATAAGCGGAGGTGAATTATCTATTGTACTTCCTGTAATTGTAAAATCATCAATATACATTCCGTCAACTACAAAACCACCATCACTATAAAAATGGAAACGAACTTTTACGTTAGCATTTCCACAAAATCCACCTAAGTCAAATGTTTTTAGAGCAAAAGGAGGAACTGCTGTAAGCGCATCATTTCCACTAAAAAATCCAACATTTACATGAGATGCAAAATTATCAGTTGATACTTCAACAAACATTGTATCAAAACCTTCTTCAATTCTATAAGTTCCTTGAAATGTCAATGAAGCTGATGGAAAAGTTGAAAGATCAACTCCTGTATTCATTGTTGCATAAGTATTCAAATTGTTCGCATAATTACCAGTAGGACTTTCCGATAAAGAGCGTGTAGGAGAAGTAGAGTTATTACTGTTTAATCCCCAAGTGCCTGTTAAAGTCCATTGTGTTGTTCCCGATTCGAAGTTATCGAAAAAGAGTTGTGCATTTGCAACCATTCCAATCCAGAATAGTGCAACAAAAATTAGTAACGATTTTTTCATGATTTATTGATTTGGTTAATAAAGTTCTATTATGTGCAAATTTAGTCATTAAAATTAATTATAAAAATATTATATAACACTCCGTTATATAACTGTAATTTACTAAATTAAAAAAGCCGTGTAAAATCTAAATGGATTTACACGGCTTAATTTATTATTTTTAAACTAATTTATGTTGGCTAATGGCTTATTTTTATCGCTTTCAATTGAATAAGTGAATTTTAATGTTTTGTTTTCATTTGTAGAAAGCTTTACTTTCCAGGTTAATAATCCTGTAGTTTCATCGAAGCTTGCACCTTTAGTAACAAGAGGAGTAACTATAATGTCTTTGTCGTTTGAAATAGGAATCTGATCGTTAACAAATAAGTTAATTGTTGTTGATTTATTATTTTTAATATTTATTTCGTATGCAATTGTTTTTATTTGATTTGCACCCATTAAAACATTTTTACTTTCTTCTTTTTGTTTTTTTCTTTCAACAATAATACTTCTATCTCGTCCTAATGCAAGTTCTATAGTGTCTGAAAGCTCTGAAGTGTTAAGTGAAGTAGCACCAACATAACTTCCGTTAAAAAATATGCTTGCTTCGCCAGGTAATAAATTGTATTCTTCAAAGTCGGTTATCTTTGCAATAAGGAAGGCTTGTTTATCTATTTTTGGTGTCAAATAATAAGAGTATTCAGTTTTTAAATTAATGTTTTGAATCGCAACCATATGGGTTTCGCCATCAGATGGTATAGAATACTCGAGTGGGATTTTATATTCAATATTTGTCATTGTTTCTATAGGTTGCATATAATCTGCAGAAGTTAATGCCGGTGCTGATTCTTTATACATCGCTCCGCCAGTGGCCACTTCCGACATAGTTGTTCTTTCATCATTTGCAACTTGCCTGGATCTGTCTCCTTTATATGTATTTTGATAACTATAATAGCTTAAATATAAAACAGGCAAATATGGCTTTACATTGTTTGTGTTTGGTGTTATTGTAGATAATGTTAAATTTACATCTTTCCAGTCCTCGCCGCTATTTTGATAAATACTTGCTTTCTGAATAAGTTTTAAAGGTTTGTCGCTGCTTTCGGCACGAATATCATATGTTGATGTCCAACCTGCATCATCTACTAAATAACTTATCTCTATTTTTCCTGCCGTTTGAATTTGTGCAGATATTGTTACCACAACCTGATTTTTTGGTTCTTCGACTTTTAAAGGGTTTACTTGTGAATTATAAGATTTAAGACCAATAAGTCTTTCGTTCATTTTGTTTCTTTTTTGATTTAATTTAAACAATGTTTTAGAAATCTCTACAAGTTTTTTATTTATATCAAAGAGTTGAGTTCTTAAATAACTGAAAGCATCTTTTATTTCTGGTATAGTATCACTTCCACCAGTTATCATTTTATTATTTTCAATTAGCCTTTTTTCGAATTTTAAAACTTCAGATTGACTGGTATAATCGTCAATGTCAAATTGTATATTAGATAAGGAATCTTCAAGTAAGTAAATATCTTTAATGATTTTAACAGGGATTACATTTTCAAGAGGTAAAATTGCCGGCGGATTTTTAATTCTATGTTTTACATCTAAAATAGTAAAAGTTCCAGAACCATTTACCTGAATACTTGCTTCATTAATTAGTGGAGAAACTTCATCAAAAATAAGTTCGTAGGTACCTGAACTTATATTAAAACTTCCTGATCGAAAAATTTGTGCAGAAGTAGTAAACACAGTTACTTTATCTATTTTCGATTTAATAATTACTTCTTTATTTTCTGCATTTATACTATTGAAAATAAAAAACATTAAAGTTGCAAGAAGCATAGAAATTATTGAATAATTATTTTGCTTCTTTGTTTCTGTTAAAAAAATTGTCTGTTTCATAATCGTGTTTTTTTAGTTATTTTTTTGAATTTGAAATATTGATTCACAAAACACGAAAATTCCATAAGATAAAAAATAAAGAAGTGCAAATACTTAAAGAATAGCAAATAAAAAAGAGGCAGTTTTAATTGCCTCTTATAATATTGTTAATTAAAATTTAATGTTTTTTTTAATTAAGTTTTACACACTCATTGTAACTTTGTTCAATGTTTTTACATTCAGCTTTATGATGAAATTCTTTTTGTAATGCTATAGAATACCAACCAGATGCTTCTTTAAATCTTTTTTTGCTTTTCAAATAATCACCTATAGAGGAATAAGTAAGATAGTATTCTGGGTTTAACTGACAAAGGGTTTTAAAAAATTCATCTTCTTCTGTTTTATCTATATTGTTTGCTTTAAGTTTTAAAAGCATTAGCTTATAATTTTCATATTTTTCTATTTCTCCCGAAACAACAAATTCATCTTTGGCAATAGTTAAATTTTGGTTGTCAATTTCATTAACGGGACAGCCATTTGATGCAATTTTAAATACCTCGTTTAAATTATACGCCATATATTCGCCAATATTGTATGGCGGTGATGAAACATACATTATGCTTTCTAAAGGATCGAAAATAACTGAATGGTGAGCAATTAGCTGGTTAATGGCTTTTTCGTTACCTAAACCTAATTCGGCATCATTTAATCCTTTTTTCTCACGAAGTAATTCTGCAACTCTTGTTGAATTAAATGGATTATTTTTCTCGACTAATTCTTTAACTCTTTTATATCTGTACATTGTTGAACTTTCCTCTATAAATTTCAAATTTGAGGGATCGTTTTTAAGTTTTTCACCCTGAAAATGATTTGAACAGATAATTAAGTCATTTTCGTTTTCAAAAACATCAGTTATTACAGGAGTTTTTTCAATAATAATTGACTTATTTTCTTTTGCAGAACTAACCATTAATAACTCCGAAACAAACATAGATCGTTTTCTAGCAATTTCTTCAGCTTCTTTTAAATTTTCTGCATATTGTAATATTTCTCTGGCAATAATTGAAACTGGTGTAGCTGTTTTTTTTGGTATTCCTGATTTTGCACCATTTATAGTAATTGTAATTCCTTTTATATTCATACCTGATGTTACGCCAATCATACCTGGCCATGTAACCATTGCAAATCCATACCCATTTGTAGGATTATAAAATGCTACAATTTTATCTCTACTAAATTCATCGTTAATATAAAAATCGAAGTTTCTTCCAATTAATATATTATTGTTAATTGTTAAACTTCCTTTAACTGAAAAAGCTGTGCAGCCAACATATTTCATATCCTGTAAGGTATGACCTATATCGTGAGCAGCATGATAATTCATAATTCTAACAAATGGTGGCGCTATATAATTATATTTTGAAGTTGCCGATTTTGAAACACCATAGATCTCTTCAGAATATTCTACTCCAATATGTTTACTTATTTTTCGATTAAAAACACCAATTGCCAGTTTTAGTAAAATTCGTTTAAGTGCACTTGGTACTTTTTTATTTAAATCTGCAACAAAAATATCTTCCTGATAATTAAATAGCTCTTTTGTGAGTTTACCAATAACTAATCCTCTTTCATATGCATCTCCTTCAACATACATTTCCATAAGGTTGTTTCTATTTCTTCTAATCCAACCTTTCCCACAACTATATGCATCATTTCCATTTGAAATTCGATAGTAATCTTGTTGATTAATTTTTTTAATTCGAGGTGGTATTATTATACTTAATAAATATAA
>CAIQJL010000019.1 GCA_903872185.1 uncultured Bacteroidota bacterium
CGATTTACTTCTTCCTAAATATTATATTGCTGAAGATTATAATGAAGCAGAAGTAAAAAAAATGGCCTTAGATTCGGGTAAGCGTTGGGTTTTTCCTGATGAGGATTCGTCGGCCATAATAAATAAACTTCGGGCAAAAGGTAAAAAAGGTCCGTTGTGGGAATATCTTACTAAATAATGTTATGAAAGACTTAACAAATATATTCCAGCTTATTCCTCAACGTTTACCTATGGTAATGGTTGATGAACATATTTCAACTGACGAGAAGAAAACATATACTAAGTTTCTTGTAATGTTGGATTCAATGTTTTGTGAAGATGGTGTTTTATCTGAAGCAGGTATTCTTGAAAATATGGCACAATCAGCGGCAGCACGTCTAGGTTTTTCATATCAAATGAAAGGAGGCACACCACCAATTGGTATTATCGCATCGTTACAGGAAATTCAAATTAACAATTATCCCAAAATTGGTGATGAGCTTATTACAGAAATTACTTTCACCGATGAAATAATGGGAATTACTTTAGTTGATTGTAAAGTATTTTGTAATAACAATGAGTACGCATTTTGCAAAATGAAGATTTTGTTGAGAGAATAATCCGTTCTATTGTCACTCTGAGGTTCTCGAAGAGTGACTAAATTCTACCATGTCATGTTTCGAGTGCCTCAACATGACGATACGGATATAATCAACACATTACCTCTTTCAATTTAATTTCGTATCTTTGCCCAATACAAATCAGAAATTTTCACGCCCATATATACAGGGCATATTAATCACCAAATAAATATTTAATGCAATTTCAGTCCTTACAAATTATTGAGCCTATTCTTAAATCATTATCAGAAGAAGGTTACACAGTTCCAACACCAATTCAATCACAAGCAATACCAATAGTACTTCAGGGAACAGATTTGCTTGGCTGTGCACAAACAGGCACAGGAAAAACAGCAGCATTTGCTGTTCCTATACTTCAGCTTCTGTTTGCAAATAAATCAAATATCGGAAAAAGAAAAATCAGAAGTTTAATAGTTACACCAACTCGTGAACTCGCAATTCAAATAAACGAAAGTTTTAAAGCTTATGGAAAATATACAGGTTTATCAAGCGCAGTAATTTTTGGTGGTGTAAATCAAAATCCACAAGTAAAAACTTTACAAGGTGGAGTGGATATACTAATTGCTACACCAGGAAGATTGCTTGATTTAATTAATCAGAAATACATTTCATTAAAAGATGTTGAAATCTTTGTGTTAGACGAAGCTGACAGAATGCTCGACATGGGTTTTATACACGATGTTAAAAAGTTATTAGTACTACTTCCTGTAAAAAGGCAATCATTATTTTTTTCAGCAACTATGCCACCCGAGATTGTTAAACTTTCTAACTCTATACTTAATAAACCATTAAAAGTTGAGGTTACTCCATCTGCAACAACTGCTGATACTGTAAATCAGTTTGTGTACTTTGTTGACAAAGGAAATAAAAATGCTCTTTTAATGTATTTGCTAGAAGACGAACGAATAAAAACAGTCTTGGTTTTTACAAGAACTAAACATGGTGCCGATAAGGTTGTAAAAGTTCTGGTAAAAAATAACATTAAAGCCGAAGCCATTCATGGTAATAAAGCTCAAAATGCAAGACAACGTGCATTGGCAAATTTTAAAGCACAAACTACAAGAGTGCTTGTTGCTACAGATATTGCTGCAAGAGGAATTGACATTGATGATATGGAATATGTAGTGAATTATGAAATTTCGAATATTGCAGAAACATATGTTCACAGAATTGGTAGAACCGGTAGAGCAGGAGCAAATGGAACCGCTTTTTCATTTTGTGATGCAGAAGAAAAGGCATTTTTGAAAGACATTGAGAAATTGATTTCTAAAAAAATTCCTGTTATTAACGATCATCCTTTTCCTTTGATAGATCATAATCCGGTAAAGGCGCCAAAACAACCATTTGTTAGAAATGCCAATCAACAAAGGCCAAGTAAAAAAGGGCAAAATACAAATCAAAATAAACCACAGCCAAATAGATTTAGTGGTATAAAAAATAACAGAGGAGACAGGCCAAACAGATTTAGAAATTAATTATTTCAATCTTTTAATAATCAAATCAATTTTTTTATAAATTTACAACAATATAATTTTAATAAATTTTTATGAAAAAGGCAGAAATACATACAGAAAAAGGCGTAATGCATGTTGAATTATATGAAAAAGATGCACCAAATACAGTGAAAAACTTTTGCGATTTAGCAAATAAAGGTTTTTATAATGGTTTAACCTTTCACAGAGTAATTCCAAATTTTGTAATTCAGGGTGGTTGCCCACAAGGAACAGGTGCTGGTGGACCAGGTTATAAAATTAAATGCGAATTAAATGGAGAAAACCAATATCATGATCGTGGTGTATTATCAATGGCACATGCTGGAAGAGATACTGGTGGTTCACAATTTTTTGTTTGTCACAGCAGAGAAAATACTGCACATTTAGATCGCAATCACACTTGTTTTGGCAAAGTTGTTAAAGGAGTTGAAGTTATTGACGCCATTGAAGCAGACGATTCAATTGAAAAAATCATAATAATTGAAGAATAGAGTATTAACCTAAAACAAACACTATGGAAAACGCAACTCAAATTGTAATTTATGTATTGATAGGTTTAGGTGTATTAATATTTTTCTCCTTTTTTGTAGCTGTAAAGCAAGGATCAATTGCTGTTATTACAGTTTTCGGAAAATACAGAAGAATTCTTACACCTGGTCTAAGTATGAAAATTCCTTTTATTGAAGCTATTTACAAAAAAGTTTCAATTCAGAATCGTTCATTAGAAATGGAGTTTCAGGCTACAACACAAGATCAGGCTAACGTTTATTTCAAAGCAATGTTAGTTTATGCAGTAATTAGCAACGATGAAGAAATCATTAAAAATGTAGCCTTCAAATTTGTCGATGACAGAAACTTTATGCAGGCTTTAGTAAGAACAATTGAAGGAACTATCCGAGGATTTGTATCTACTAAAAAACAAGCTGAAGTACTTTCGTTAAGAAATGAAATTGTGATGGAAGTAAAGAAACATATTGATGTTACTTTAGCTGGATGGGGTTATCATCTTATTGATTTGCAATTAAACGACATCACATTTGATGAAGAAATTATGAAGTCGATGGCTAGAGTTGTTGCTTCATCTAACTTAAAAGCAGCTGCTGAAAACGAAGGACAAGCTTTATTGATAACAAAAACAAAAGCTGCAGAAGCTGAAGGAAATGCAATAAAAATATCTGCGTCAGCAGAAAGAGAAGCGGCTCAACTACGTGGACAAGGAGTTGCTTTATTCAGAGAGGAAGTGGCCAAGGGTATGGCTCAAGCTGCAAAAGAAATGAACGATGCAAGTCTTGATTCTTCTTTCCTATTATTCTCGATGTGGACAGAAGCAATAAAACATTTTGCAGAACAAGGAAAAGGAAATACAATTTTCTTAGATGGTTCTACTGATAATATGAAAAGAACTATGCAGGAAATAATGTCGTTAAATTTACCTGATTCAGCAAAGAAATAGTTAAAATTTTATTTTTTAAAATGCCTTACTGTTATTAAATAGTAAGGCATTTTTATTTAATACTAATAGTTTTTTAGTAGTTTTGTTTATCGATATTACAGGCATAATTAAAATTTTAAATATGAGATATTCATTAATACTTTTATTAGCGTTGTTTACGATGTTGGCAAATGGCCAATCAAATTTTAAATACAAATACCTCATTAATAATTGGACACAAGGAAAGACTGATAAAAACGATAAAGTAATTAAAGCTGATGTAAACAGAGGAGGATGGTATAGTTTAATTTTGAATAAAGATATGACTGCAACATTTGGCGATCCTGTAAGTTGTGGTTTTGGTCATGAAAGGCAAGGAACATATTCGGTTAATAAAAAAGATAAAACATTAACTTTTGTGTTCACTAAAAGAGTAGGATATGTAAGTGCTCCAGGAACAACAGAGATTAATGAAACAGAAGTATATAAAATTTTAAAATTAAAGAAAGAAGAGTTGATTATAGAAAAAGTGGATCAATCAAAAAAGTTTATATACCTACCTACAAGTAAAACAATAGAATAGTTTAGACATAAAGATTTTTATGAAATTAATTATAACCTCAATATTTCTTATTTTTATTACAAGTTCAACATTGTTTTCTCAAACTCATTCTACATTTTATCAATCTATTGTTGATGGTGTAAAATACGATTCCGTTTTAAATTATCTAAAGAAAGTTCAATCTTTTGGAGTGAAAAGTCCGGGAACTCCAGCATTAATAAATGCGAAAAATTGGCTTGTAAATAAATATACTTTATATGGTTATTCAAATATTCAGATTGATAATTTTACATATAATGGAAACACATTGTATAATGTTATTGTCAATAAAACAGGCACGCTTTATCCAACAACATATTTAATCGTTTGTGGGCATTATGACTCAAAAGCTGGCGGTGGTGGTGGTAGTCCTGGTGTTAACGATAATGGGAGTGGAGTTAGTATCATTTTAGAAATAGCAAGATTATTAAAAAATGTAAATACAGAATATTCTATCAAATTTATAAATTTTACTGCAGAAGAAACAGGATATACAGGAAGCTCAAATTATTTAAATAACACTGTAATTCCACAAAATTTGGATATTCGTTTAGTTTTTAATATTGATGAGGTTGGTGGTGTTGCTGGACAAATAAATGATATTATAAAATGCGAGAGTGATCAATCCAGCCCTACTGTGAATAATGTTAATTCTGCTGCGTTTACAGACACATTAATGACCCTTACAAGTCTTTATTCAAATTTGGGAACCAATAACACTAATGCCTACGGGAGCGATTATATGCCATTTCAAAGTGCAGAATATATAATTACCGGCTATTTCGAAGATAATCAGTCTCCAGATGTTCATAGCTCAAGTGATTTACTCGCTAATCTTGATACTTCTTATGTTTTTGAAATTGCAAAAGCAGCAACAGGTGCAACTTTATATTTGGCACAAGCATATGAAAATACCAATATTATAGGTGAACAAGAATTAGCTGATTTTATCAAAGTATTTCCAACTCCTGTTAATGATCAACTTAATATTAATTCTTCTGTTCCAGTTTATAAAATTGAAATATTTGATGTTCAAGGTAGGTTGATACTCGAAAATGTTTTATCAAATCAGTTTAACAATACTATTAACTTTTCTGAATTTCAAAATGGAATATATCACTACAAGTTAAGTGATAAAAATGGAAGTATTTTGAAATCCGGGATTTTAGTAAAAGCATAAACAAAACAAAATATTTTATTTTTCAATTTTTACCGATAATATCCCAAAACCTACAGTTGGGAGACTAGGGTGTGTTGTTAGGAAACTCGTTATTGTATTTTGGGTATTCTAGAAATATATTTGAAGAAAAAACTTTTAAAAAATCTATAAGTAATTTTGGTTTCAATAAACATTAAAATTATTCTCCCTTATAATCAATCAAATACAAATTATTTTTCAATCAACTATAATATTAGTTGACAAACTAAGTTTATAGTTGTATGTTTGTATTGAAAAATTATTGATCATGAAAGAACTTACAAAAGCAGAAGAGCAGGTAATGCAAAATCTTTGGAAATTGGGAAAAGGATTTGTTAAAGATGTTGTCGAACTTTTTGATGATCCAAAGCCTGCATATAATACAGTATCAACAATTATTAGGATTCTAGAGAAAAAGGGATTTGTCTCATATAAGGCATATGGAAATACTTACGAATATTTTCCAGTTGTTAGTAAGGAAGAATACACACAAAAAACTATGAAAAAATTTGTAGGCAATTATTTTGGTAACTCATTTCAATCTATGTTTTCATATTTTTCAAAAAATGAGAATTTATCTTTAAAAGAACTTGAAGAACTTAAAGTAATAATCGAAAAGGAAATTAATTCTAAAAAGAAATAATCATGAACGATATATTTTTATATCTGCTTAAAGTAACTGCATGCACTGCTGCATTTTACTTCATTTATTTTGCCTTTTTAAAGAATGAAACTTTTTTTAGGCTTAACAGGTTTTATTTAATTTTCACGGTTTTGGGTTCATTTATTCTGCCACTATTTCATGTTTCTAATCAGGCGATTAAAATTCCATCAGCCTTTTCCGAAACTTTAAACACAGTGAATGTCTTCTCAAATCAATCTTTGGTTACTAATTTTAGTCTAAATATATTTTTATTGATATTCATAATATATATAGGTATTACATCATTTTTTTTAATCAGGTACTTATTTAGAATAATAATGCTGTCTTCAAATTTTATAAATAAATCAGAAATAACTCCTGTTGGAAATTTTAAATTAATAAAAACAAATAAAGACATTCCACCTTGTTCATTTTTTAATTATATAATAATTCCAAACAGGCTTATAGGTTCTTGTGATTTACCAAAAATATTAACTCATGAAAATGTTCATGTAAAACAAATGCATAGTGTAGATAATCTTTTAATAGAGTTAATCACAGCTTTGCTATGGTTTAATCCTTTTGTCTGGAAAATTAAAACTGCAATAAAAAATACCCATGAATATCTGGCTGATGAAGGAGTTGTTGAGCAGGGCTTCGACACCACCGGATATCGTCTGCTCCTTTTAGAACATGCTGTTGGTTTTAAGCTTGGGTTAGCCAACAATTTAAATCAATCAATAACCTTAAAAAGAATGATTATGTTAAACAAATCAAAATCAAATTGGGCGGCAAAACTAAAAGTATTGTCGGTAATACCAGTATTGTTTTTTCTGATTGGAGTTTTTTCTTGCGAATCTGAAATGAAAAATCCTGAAAACATTGCAAAAGATGCTTTGTCATTAGATCAATCAGAAGAGATTATTGAGAAAAATTCTACAGATTCAGTATTTACAACAGCTGAAAATTCACCAGAGTTTCCAGGAGGGAATGATGCATTAATGAATTTTATAGCTTCAAATGTAAAGTATCCCCAAGTAGCTAAAGAAACCGGAATTTCTGGAAAGGTGTTTGTGCAATTTGTTGTCTCAAAAGATGGTAATGTAATTGATGTTAAAATTGCAAAAGGTGTAGATAAACTACTCGACGAAGAAGCTTTACGTGTAATAAAATCTTTACCAAACTGGACTCCAGGCAAAAACAGAGGTGTAGCTGTTAATGTTCAATTTACAATTCCAATAAATTTTCAGCTTAAATAACTTGTAAATTATTGTAAAAGGGCAGAATTATTTTTTCGTTAAAACATATTACCTTAGCGAAAAATAATTCTACCCTTTATGAATTTCGATGTAATAGTTTTAGGATCTGGCCCCGGTGGCTATGTAGCAGCAATCAGAGCATCACAATTAGGATTAAAAACAGCAGTAATTGAACGCTCAGAACTTGGCGGTATTTGCTTAAACTGGGGCTGTATCCCTACAAAATCTTTATTAAAAAGTGCACAGGTTTTAGAGTATGCAAAACATTCCGCAGATTATGGAATAATTGTAAATGATGCCAAACCTGATTTTGAAAAAGTCATTGCTCGAAGTCGTGCTGTAGCCGAAGGAATGAGTAAAGGCGTTCAGTTTTTATTAAAGAAAAACAAAATTGAAGTAATTGCTGGAACAGGTAAATTAATCGGAAATAATGAAGTTTTGGTTATATATGCAGATGGAAATACACAAACTTATTCTGCAACAAATATTATTATAGCTACAGGTGCTCGATCACGTGAGTTGCCAAGTTTAAAACAAGATGGAGTTAAAATTATAGGATATCGTCAGGCTCTAACTTTACCAAATCTTCCAAAATCAATGGTAGTTGTAGGCTCTGGAGCAATAGGCAGCGAAATCGCATATTTTTATAATGCAATGGGAACAAAAGTTACTATAGTTGAATTTATGTCAAATATTATTCCTCTAGAAGATGAAGAAGTAAGCAAACAACTTGCCCGATCATTTAAAAAAGTCGGAATTGATATTTTACTTGAGGCTAATGTTACAGGAGTAGATTTTGAAAATGAAGTGTGCAAAGTAAATATCGAAACTAAAAAAGGAATTCAGATAATTGAAGCAGAAATTGTTTTGTCTGCTGTTGGAATAACTCCTAATTTAGAAAATATCGGAATTGAAGAGTTAGGTATAGAACTAGAAAAAGGAAAAATAAAAGTTGACGATTTTTATAGAACAAATATTCCTGGTGTATTTGCAATTGGTGATATTGTGCATGGTCAGGCATTAGCACATGTGGCATCAGCAGAAGGAATTATTTGTGTTGAGAAAATGGCAGGAAAAAATCCACATCCGTTAAATTATAACAATATACCTGGTTGCGTTTATACAACACCTGAGGTTGCCTCAGTTGGTATGACCGAAAAGCAAGCAATTGAAAAAGGTCACGAAATAAAGGTTGGCAAATTTCCATTTTCTGCATCTGGAAAAGCAAGTTCTGCAGGAAATAAAGATGGATTTATAAAACTGATTTTTGATGCAAAATACGGTGAACTTTTAGGAGCTCATATGATAGGATTAAATGTAACAGAAATGATTGCAGAATTGGTTGTTGCAAGAAACTTGGAAACAACAGGTCATGAATTAATGAAATCTGTACACCCACATCCAACCATGAGCGAAGCAATAATGGAAGCTGCAGCTGCTGCATATGGTGAGGTGATACATTTGTAATTATTTAAAACTAATATTTTTTACCGCTTCTTAAGTCATTCTGAGGTTCTCGAAGAGTGAAAGTGTCATACTTCGATAGCACAGCATGACTTTTGGGTTTTAGAATACGACTACATTTTTGTATAAGTAGCGGTTACATTGTCTGGTCCGTTACCTTCATCAACTGTATAAGTCCAGGAGATTGAATTATTATTTGAAGAAATTGTTCCATTTCCATTAAATGTGTGTCCTAGTTGAACTGCATTAGAAATTGTAAGAGCTTGTCCGCTTTGAGTAGCCATAACTATTGTGCCCAAACCTAAACCAAAAAAATTGTCAATTATTTTTTTATTTGAGTTTGCAGCATCTGTTGAAATGTCAACATAATAATTTTGTGTTCCATAAATTCCGCTATTTTCAACACATTTCCATGATCCATCTATGCTTGTAGTATTTATAGTTGGGTCTTCATCTTTTTGGCAAGATGAAAGAAAAATAGCTGTTATTGCAATTAAAACAAAAATTATTCTTTTCATAGCTGTAATTATTTATGACCAAAGATAAATAATTTTAAAAAAAAGTGGCCATTTTATTAATTTGCATTAACTATTTTAATAAGTAATTTAATAATTTACTATTGTTAAGATATTGTAATAAAAAGTGATAAGTGAAAATACTTATTTGTAATTTAAAAACAGTTAATATTTTAAAATGATAATTTTATTGTAGAAAAGGTATAAAATAAAACTTTAACTTTGCAGAAAATTAACTAAACTCTTTATAGCAATGGATATTTTTGATAAAATTAAAGACCAAAAAGGACAATTAGGTCAATACCAGAGTGTTGCTCATGGATATTTTGCTTTTCCTAAATTGGAAGGTGAAATTGCTCCACGTATGAAATTTCGCGGAAAAGAAGTCTTAACTTGGAGTTTGAATAATTATTTAGGTCTTGCAAATCATCCTGAGGTTAGAAAAGCCGATTCTGAAGGTACGGATAAATGGGGATTGGCATATCCTATGGGTGCAAGAATGATGTCTGGTCATACATCTCTTCACGAAGAATTAGAGCAAAAACTTGCTAAGTTTGTAGGTAAAGAGGCTGCATATTTATTAAACTATGGATATCAGGGAATGACATCCATTATTGATGCATTAGTAAACCGAAACGATGTAATTGTTTATGATAGTGAATCTCATGCTTGCATCATAGATGGTTTAAGAATGCATATAGGTAAACGCTTTGTTTATCCTCATAATGATATTGACGGGCTACGTAAGCAATTAGAACATGCAAAAAAAGTTGTTGAAAAAACAAATGGCGGAATTTTAGTTATAACCGAGGGAGTATTCGGCATGGCTGGCGACATTGGTAAACTTAAAGATATAGTTGAACTTAAAAAAGAATATGATTTCAGATTTTTAGTTGATGATGCTCATGGTTTCGGAACAATGGGTGCTACAGGAGCTGGAACAGGTGAGCATTTCGGTGTTCAGGATGGTATTGATATTTACTTTTCAACCTTTGCAAAGTCAATGGCTGGAATAGGTGCTTTTGTTGCATCAACCGAAATGATAATTGATTACCTAACATACAATATGCGTTCGCAAGTATATGCTAAATCACTTCCAATGCCTATGGTATACGGTGCTTTAAAACGTTTAGAACTTTTACAAACTCATCCAGAATTAAAAGAAAATTTATGGACAGTAGTTAGAGCATTGCAAGGTGGATTAAGAGCTGAAGGATTTAATCTTGGCAGAACAGAATCTTGTGTAACTCCTGTTTTCCTTGATGGAGGAATTCCTGAAGCAACAAATCTTACTTTTGATTTACGTGAGAATTTTGGTGTTTTCTGTACTATAGTAATTTACCCTATTGTTCCTAAGGATGTTATAATGTTAAGGATAATTCCAACTGCTTCTCATACCTTGGAAGATGTTGATTATACTATTAAAGCATTTAAAGCTGTAAAAGAAAATCTTAAGGCTAATAAATACTCAAAAGAGATTCTTGCTAAATTTTAATTAATATAAAATTTTCAAATACTTAAAGGCTTTCTGAAAAGGAAGCCTTTTTTTATTCGTCATACTGAACTTTATTCAGCATCTTAAGAGCGATAAAAACATTATTTTTTCAGCAACTGCTTTTCAATTCTTTCAATTTCTTTTGTAAGCAGATTTTCTTCTGGGTTTAAATAAAATGAGGAATAAACAGATAATTTTGCAATAGCATCTTTTATATTAAAATCTTCCTGTTTAATTTCAACAAACATTTTTCTATCCGAATAATATTCTGCAAGATATTCTTGCTCTGTTTGTCCGGGTGTTGGTACTAAAATGGCCGCACGTTTTAAAGCAATTAAGTCCATAATTGTAGTATAGCCTGATCTGCTAATAATATAATTTGAATTATTAATTGCATTTCTCATTTGTGAAGTATTTAAATGAGAAATTACAACGACATTATTTATTATACTTTGTTCTTGAATTTCTGTTGGAGTTCCTTTAACAAGCAAACATTTACAACTAAGTTGTTGCATCTGGTGTAATAAAATTTTTTCGAAATTTGATCGTTGAGGTTCGGGACCACTCACAATAGCAATAATTTCAAATTTTTCTGCAGAATTATTTACTTCATTATTTTTTTCTTCGCTAAAGCGAGAAAGTAAACCAACAAAAGATGTTTTTCCGTTTAAAGAATATTTATGTGATAAGTCGCCGGCAATATATGGCATATTCTCA
>CAIQJL010000020.1 GCA_903872185.1 uncultured Bacteroidota bacterium
CTCCTTTTGTTCTAAAAGATACGGTTAAATCCCATGCCCTAACATGATCTTCTATTAAATAAACCATGGAAGAACGATGTGGAATAATAAATCCATAGCGACCATTAACTGCAAATGATAACCTATCTGAAAATTTCTCTTGAGAAAACACAGATTGTGCTATCAAAAAAAATAAAATTATTAAAAGTCTTATTTTCAATTTCATTCTTAAAATACAAAAATACAAATCCTGAAAAATATCTGGCTATGTTATTATAAAAATAAATTCATCATTCTACTTAGTCAGCCGAAGCAAATATTCAGAGTGAAAAAAATCATTAATTTTAACACGCCATATCACCTGCATTTTTCATTGCAGATAAAAGATTGTATGCACCTTTAAGAACAACTTTTGATTTTTTCAAATCAAAATCTTTTGGTAAAGTAACTTCTGTGTAACCTTTAAAAGAAACACCTTTCTTTACTTCTACTAAAAGAAAAAGTGTCATATTTTTATCTCCTTCTTTCTTTTTATCAAAGTATGTGAAAATATAATATTTATCTTCAAAAGTAAGAACAGCTTCATCAGGCAATGAAGTTGTAGAATCGTTGCTTGTTTCAATTAAAGCATTCACATACATTCCAGGTAATAAATTTTTATTTTCATTTTCTACTGATGAATAAACTTTTACAGTTTTATCAATATCAATTGTTTTTCCAACCTGATAAATAACTGCATTTTGTTCGATATCTGATTCGTCAGGTAATGAAAATCTGATCTTCTGTCCTATTGATACCTTTGCAATATCTTTTTCATAAAGCGAAAGTTCTAATGTTAGTTTTTGATTATTTACAATTTCAAACATAACATCAGTTGGATTTACATATTTTCCAATGTTAATATTTACAGTTTTAACATAACCGTTGATAGGAGAAACAACAGATATAGAACGTGTAATTTTCTCTTCAGTTAAATTTTTTGCATCAATACCAATTAACGACAATTTCTGATTAAGAGCAGACACTTTAGTTTTAAAGTTTTTATATTCAGAAAGAGCCAATTGAAAGCTTTTTTCGGAGTTTACATTTTCTTTATACAAATCCTTTTGTCTGTTGTAATCCGCTTCGGAAAATTCAAGTTTGTTTTTATTTTCGAGATAATTTTCTTGTAACTCGATAAATTCGGAATTTTCAATAATTGCAAGTATTTGACCTTTTGTTACAGAGCATCCTTCAACCAAATCGGTACTTTTAACAAAGCCACCCATATTTACTGAAACAGAAACAAGGTTTTGTGGAGGAACATTTACAATGCCATTTACTTTCATAACATTACTCATTGCTCTATATTCTATAAGCCCAAGCTCAATGCCAGCCATCTTATATTGATCATCATTCATTTCTACAGTATTAAATGGCAATATCTCTTGTTCTCCTGATTGCACATCATTTGAATTGTTTTTGCAACTTAAAATATTTAAGCTAAAAACTATGATTATGATAAAAATATTTGTTTTCATTTTCTTATTATTTTGATTTTCATTTTTTTTACAAAAGAATTAATTAATTTTTCCCATTATTTTATCAATAGCTATAACAGATTGATTATATTCATTTAGCGTTTGCAAATAGTTTGTTTTTATTTCTATAGCTTTATCCAGATTCAAAACATACTCTACATAATCGATATTTCCTGCTATATAGCTTTTTCCTGATTGTAAAATAATTAATTCTGCTTGTGGAATTGCTGTTTTTTCGTAAAATTCGAGACTGGTTTTGTATTTCAAATATTCTTGAAAAAGTATTTGAAATTCACCATAAATTACTGTTTTATTATATTCATAATTATTTTGTGCAATAAGCTGATTTATTTTTGATGCTTTAATTTTTGCAGATTGTGAGAAAAACAATAATGGAACAGAAACCCCTACTTGTCCCCCTGTAAAACGATAATTAGATTTTAAATCGTTATTTGATTGATTAAAGTACGACACTGAATATTCTGGTAACAACTTTAATTTCTCAACTTTTGTTTCAATTCTGCTAATATTAATTTGATTTTGCAATAATGCTAAATCAGGATTATTTGATATTGCAGAACTGTCAGAAATGAAATTAAATTCTGCTTTTTCCAAATCATTTTCTGGCAACAAAATATCTGCTTTTTCATTTAATAAAATCTGTAGTTTATTTTGGAAAATCAATATATCAGAATTTGTTTGAAATATCATTGTCTTTACTTCCATTAACTGAGTTTGTGCTGTTATTTTTTCAAGTAATGGGCTTTCTCCTTTCTGGGTTCTAAGTTCTGCAGCTTTATAGAAATTAGTGTAAATACTATCCTGATATTTGAGTAATTTTAATTTTGAGAAATAATATTCAAGATTAAAATAATTTGACTTAACATTATTCACAATTTCGGCTTGAGTTAACGATAAACCAATTTCGGAATTTTTCACATAAGCTTCAGCTAGCTTTGTTTGACCAACATTAACTCCAAGTCCAGGAAATGACTGAGAAATTGTAAAATTATTATCTTTTACAAATGAATTTGTTTGTCCATAAGTATAATCAATATTTGTTTTTCTAAATTCCCAAATTGAATTTTTAACTTTTTTCTGATATTCTATTTGTAATAAAGCCGATTTAATACTGCCATTATTAGCTAATGCTTGCTTTATTAATTCACCCAAAGTATATGTTTTAGAGTTAGCATTTTGAGCTTGAGATTCATTTGAAAAAAACATAAAACTACTAAAAGCTAAAATCAATAAAATAGTTTTAAGAGCCGAATTTAATTTCCTTTTTCTTTTACCTGAGAAAAGAATATATAGTACTGGAAGAACAATTAATGTTAACATAGTAGCAGTAATTAAACCTCCAATAACAACAGTGGCAAGAGGCTTTTGCACTTCTGCTCCGGCTGAAGTTGATATTGCCATTGGCAAAAAGCCAAGAGAAGCCACGGCTGCAGTCATAATTACCGGACGAAGCCGTGATTTTATTCCCAACCTTACACGTTCATATATATCAATAATACCTTCATCTCTTTCAAGTCGATTAAATTCTGTAATTAAAACAATTCCATTTAAAACCGCAACACCAAAAAGAGCAATAAATCCAATGCCTGCAGAAATACTAAAATTCATATCTCGAAAATATA
>CAIQJL010000021.1 GCA_903872185.1 uncultured Bacteroidota bacterium
ACCATAAGAACTAAGATTACCCACAAATTTGTATTAAATAGTCCTATCCAATCAAATATATAAGGATATTTTTCAACTATTGTTTGAATCCTTAGTTTACTTCCATCTTTTTGAATTTTTGTGCCTGCAATATCAAAAACACCATTTGCGATTTCGTTTAAATTATCGAAATCATTAATAGAAATTTCAAAACCAGAAATGCTATTCTCATCCCAGTCATTTAATTTTTGAATGTGACGGATATCTGCAAGTACAAACATTTTATCAAACTCTTCCATGTATGTCTGATAAATTCCAACTATCTTAAATTTGCGCATCCTTGGTGGGTCCTGAATAAAATACATCGAAAGATAATCGCCCTTTTTTAAATTTAATAAGTCTGCAATTTTTTTAGAGATTACAACTTCATTTGATTTTACTGTATCTGGCAAATCAATATGACGACCATCAAACATATGCTCATCAAAAAACTTCCAATCAAAATCAGAGCCAACTCCTTTTAAAATTACACCTTGAATATTATCCTTAGTCTTAATAATTCCAGGCTTTGTTGCATAAACCTGAACATGAGTAACGCCTTTGAGCTTTCTTAATTCCGGCAGAAAACTCTGATCCTTTTTAATAGGAGAAGTTTCATAAGAATAATTAGAATCGTAATTTATTATTTGAATATGAGAACCAAAACCAAATACTTTATTTCTGATTTCAGCTTTAAATCCTGCAACAACAGCAACAGAAATAATCATTACTGCTAACCCTAATGCAATTCCAGCAACAGCAATAGTAACTATTGGACGAGATATTCTATTACCTCCGCCCTTTCCTGTCATTATTCGTCTTGCTATGTAAAACTCAGTATTCAAATAAAGTTTTTTTGCAAAAATAGTAAATTAGACTGGCTAAACTGTTCAAAATATAATTTTTCGAACGTACATTTGTCTTTTATGTTAAAATAAATTAGGTTTGAGCATAGATTTATAAACTCTATATTATGAATGAAACTGAAGCATTTGCTATAGAAATAATAAAAGAGCTGGAAAAAAAATTTAAAACAGCTTGCTGTAATAAAGTTGCCGAAGCATATTTAGACTGTGCACTTTTAATTAAACACAGACTTAAAGAGAAACAAAAAAAATAATTACGAATTATACATTACGGATTTCACGTAATTTATAATTCGTAATTAATAATTTAATTAAATCCGTACTGTTGTTTTAAACTATCTAATAATTGACGTTCATTAGGATCAACATTACCATCAATAGCAGCAGCTTTTTCCATTAATTTAAAAATCTTTTCACGTTTCTTTTGATCTTCTGGCATTTTTAATGAAAGTTGTCCGTTTTGTGCCATTTGGAACATTGGATCAATTTTATCTACATTATATCCAAATTTCTTTGCTAATTGTTCTGCAAAATCACGTTCTTCCTGAGCAAATACTCCATCGCATGCCATTACTATAAGTGCATTATTGAAAGCATAATCTCTAACATCAAGCACATTATCCATCACATTTGGTTTAACTCCGGCTGTAAATGCTGCTCCATTCATGGCATAGTATGAATAATAATCATTAAGTGTCATTAAATCGGTAACAATCCATTCATTTGCAGGACTGTTTAGTTCATGTCCACAATACTCACATTTTAAATCAATTGTATCGCCAACTGGTCCACCGCAAGATGGACATCTGTGTGCATATAATGAGCCTTTAGAAATTTCTGGATTAATATTACGGCTTAATAAAATAACCTTTGTATCAGTTACAACTACCGGATCAAGTTTTACAACTGATTTTTCTTTTGGAATAACACGTTGATAAGAATATTTAATAGAAACAACCATAGTGTTCATTTTATCTTTTTGCATTGCACCAATTAAAGTAACATCACTCAAGAATATTCGATTATAAACATAAGGTTCACTTTGACCAAAAGTAGATTTAATTTTCTCGAATGCCTCATCAGATGCAAAACGACGCAATATTGCAGGATCGTTAAGTACTCTAGCTGTTTCAACCTGCAAAAATGCATTGCTAGCCTTATCTTCAATAAGTTGAATTGAAAAGTCATCGTTATGTTCTTCAATTTCTAAAACTTTTTCTTGTAAATTAGCAGCTTTCATTACTAAAGGATTTGATGAAATATAATCATCTGCCTGAGTAATTTCTGCAAGTACCCAATCATATTCTCCGCTATTAGTTAATGTTCCACAGAATTCACATTTTGCAACCTCACCAGGTACTTTTGGAAGAGCAGCACCACAAGAAGGACAATTATCTGAAGAAAACATATCTTTTTCTTCGGCACCACGTTTTTTTAAATATGACCAATATTCTACAAATTCTTCGCTTCCACCAGAATTTAATTCAGGATACTTTTCACTTACAAACCGATCAACTATTGAAGCATGAATTGCAACATGAACTACATCAAAAAATCCGTCAGTATCCACTCTGTCTATATAAATATTCTTAATAGTAAGTTTTTCGATAGTATTTTTTTGTGAAAGTTTATCCATCATTTTAAACTGAACATTCAAACGCTGATACATACCATCGCTAATGTATTTACGAACTTTGGACATATCTTTATTTTGCCATGCTTCCTGAATCTGAGTAAATGAAATTTTTACCTTTTCTTTAAATGAAGTTTCATTAAAATTTGGATTATTAGCAATAAAATCATTATAACCCCTAACTTTAGTTACACCATCACCAGAAGGCATTTGATTCAGAATAGTTTGCTGCTTTGCTTTTTTCATTCCGAAATAAGCAAGCACAATTATTATTGCAATAACTATTAAATTATAAGGAAAAGGAATTAACATCAGAATGTAAAAAATAATACCGATTAAACCGGAACTATCTCCACCGCCACTGCTGGAACTTCCACCTGCACCACCTACCCTGGCGTATGCATAATTTACAGCTAATAAGATTAAAAACGTAAACAATACGTTTAATAAAGGCCGTTTAAAATTAATCATAGGTTTTTATTTTAATTAAATCTAGTTATTTGAATAGTTAAAAGTATGAAATTTTTATAAA
>CAIQJL010000022.1 GCA_903872185.1 uncultured Bacteroidota bacterium
AACTGTCTTCAGTCCACGGTCCTCAGTCTTACCACCGACTGCCGACTGCCGACTGCTGACTGCCGACTGAGAACTGCTGACTGTTTCCTGCTGACTGCTATCTGCTGACTGTTTCCTGCTGACTGTTTCCTGCTGACTGCCGACTTTCTTAATTGCTTTTTCTAAACTCTCAACAATATTCCCACCTCTTCTTACATTTACTGGCAACCAATCGCTTTCAGAAAACTTACTTACAAGACCACAATTAATAAGTGAACTTTTTCCAGTTCCCGAAACACCGTACACCAATAATATTTTACTTTCAAATATTTTATGATACAACTCTTCAGTTTCCTTATCACGTCCAAAGAATATTTCCTTGTCTTCTTTTGTGAAGCTATCTAGAAATTTGAAGGGAGATTTTATGGGATTCATTTATTTAATCTTTTTCATTTATTTAGTCTGCAGTTCTCAGTCTATCAGTCTACAGTCCCAAGTCTGACTGCCGACTGCCGACTTTTTTTATTTATATTTTTCAGGATTTTTTATCATATAGCCTAATAATTTACCAACTTCCTCTGATCGTTCATTAAAATTAACAAACTCATCTTGTGATATAAACTTAAAAGCCAATGAAAAGTCCAACCATACTTGTGTTTCAGAATTTTCCATATCAGCATCAGACATTTTGCTAATAAAATGAGCTGTATATCGTCTTTTTCTATATCCTTCACCAATATTTGAACAAACAGAACGAGAAGAACGTCTGATTTGAGATGTCAATGAATAAATTTCTTCTTTAGGAAACTCCTTTGTTTTAACATAAATATCCATTGCTAGTGCAAAAGCTTTTTGATATACCGTTAAATTTCTAAAACCTGTTGCCATACTTAATCTTTTATTCTATAATTTTCACCCAATCAACAGTCCTCAGTCTATTAGTTTACAGTCCTCAGTCTATTAGTTTACAGCCCTCAGTCTGACTGCCAACTGTTTTCCTGCCGACTGCCGACTGATCAATTTGCTATTGCTTTAATTAACTCATTATATTCACTAACCAAATTTGAATAATTACTTAGAGTTCTAAGATCGCATTTTTCGGTAACTTCAGTTCCTACATACATTAAATGACCACTTCTGTGTTTTGTATACAAGAAGATATCTTTTTTTATGTCGAATTTTTCTTTTGAATCTATAATTTCAGAACTTGTATCGATAACCAGAGGAGATAAATTTAAATAATCTTCAATAGATTTAATTGATTTCATTAATAACACACAACGGCTTTCTGCAAAATTACTTTCTTCAATTTCTTTAGCTTTGAAATCTGAATCGCTACTATTTAACAAATCGATTGTATGATGAAATTTAGCTTCTTGATTTTTAGGTTTAACTACCTTAATATCCCTAACTGAAACAAGTTTATATTTTACAAGAAAAGCTATTTTCTTGAGAATTAAAGTTAATTTTTCTTCATATTCAACGCATCTTTTCTCAATATCTTCTTGCGTTAAATTAATTTGATAATGTCCGATTTCATTTCTTTCTGGTACCCAAAAATCGAGAGAAGCATAAAATTTATTATCAAACTCGGTTGAAATTTCGGGTAAAAACCACTCTACCTTTTGTTCTTCATAAATTTTACCAGCCATTCTTATTATCCAAGCGTAATTGCCAAGACTTAATACTGAAAAGCGAGACTCAAAATCTTTGGAGAAATTTTCGGAAATGGTAAGTTTATTTTGAATTTTATCTTTCCACAATTGCGAAACCATTACAAATGAGATAAATTGCATAGTTCTTTCAATCGTTTTAAAAATCTGATCGAGGCGCATTCTGTCTAAAGTTCTCATTGAGCCTGAGAATAATCTGCGCAATTCAACTCCAATTGGCCACGGAAGATTTTTAATTATCATATCTCCAAGCACTCTGTAATCAACCTCGTCGTCATCGTCATCGTCGTCTGCCATGTTAAATTTTGCTATAGCAGGTCTATGCTTAAGCATTTCTGCGTATACAGATTTTATTAATTCTTCGTTAATATTTGCCATAGATTGTTAATTTTAAAACTTTTATCAAATATATAATAATTCTCGAAAAACAAAACGAGAAACTTAAAGTAAAAATCAAACAGTTAAAATTTTAATAATTGGAATAAAACTAAGAACTTTTTTGAAAGAAAATATTAAATACTACTCAACAATTATCTCTTTAATTACACATTGTTTTTGGACTTTTCCAGTTTCATCTTTATCAAAAGTAACACCTAAATTAATTTGATAAATTCCAGGTTTATCGAAAGTGCGAGAAATTTTTTGACCGACAAATTTTTTATTGTCAGAAAATAACCAAATAAATTGATCAATTTTTTTATCAGGCAAAATGGACTGACTACCATCAAACTCAACAGCAGCACCTACTTTAACATCATTAGTACAAATAATATAAGGACCAATAGGGTCTTCAACAGAAAGAAGATAAGAAGCAATCATTTTATAAATATCGCCTGTAAGAGTATCAATCATATTTAACGAAACATTATATGCGCCAGGTCCAGGAAAACAATGGTCAACTTCAAAACTTTTTTCTTTTGTACTATCACCAAAGTCCCATTCATATACTACAGGCATAGTATCCAAATCAACCGTTTTCTGTTCAACAAAATGATAACAATAGTTTCTTTCAATCATAGTATCACAAGACTCAAAAGCTGGGAGTGTAGAGTAGAACTTATAAATATCATCATTACCTTTTCTATCAGATGTAAAAAATCCATTTTCAGTTGTGTTATCACAAATAAAACCAAAATCATTAAACGATGAATTTATTGGTTCATTCAAACGAATTGGTTTTGTCCAATTACCATTTTGCAAGTCTGAATAAAAAATATCAAAATTATAAGTGCTATCAAAATTATTTTTTGAAAAATACAATCTATTATCCTGAAAAATATAAGGAGACAACTCTATTCCAGAACTGTTAATTTCTTTACCTAGATTTTCTGGAGCTGACCAAGTTCCATTTTTAAAATACGAAACATAAATATCGAATTTCCCAAAACCACCTGGTTGATCTGAAGTAAAAAATAAAGTATTTCCCGATTTATTAATTGAAGGATGACCGAAATTATATTTTTTATCATTAAAAGGAAATGAAACAGGATTTTGCCAAATATTATCTACTTTGTTACTAATGAATAATCCAACATTAGTTATTTCTTTTGTTACAAATTTTTCGGGTTCATAATTACGAGAAAATACAATTGTGTTTTCATTTGAAGAAATTGGACCATCATTATATATGGTATTTACAATTTTGAGCAATCCCTCTACATTAGTATTTTTCGCTGAATCATTTAGAGGTGCAAAATATACATTGTAAAGAGATTTATTTTCAGTATTTTGCCTACTAATTATAATATTTTCACGAGTATTGGAACAATAAACAATTCCATCTTCGAAATATGATGCTCCAAATTCACTATAATCTTTTGTACTTTGTTTTATTTTTTTTATTTCAATAAACTGTTGTGAGAATACATTAATTACTAATGAGAACAAAATAAATAATGATATTAATTCTTTCATTCTCATTTAATCAAAACAATTTTGTAGATGCTACATTTGATTTATAAGCAAACTCATATCTAAGCATGAACTCATTAGTGCCATGTGCGTATCTGTTTAAAATAGAGAAAGAAAAATCATGTGAATAACCAATCTTAAATTGATCATTAATTTTATAATCAATAATCCATACCAACGCATCACCAAATCTAAGAGATACCGACATTCCTAACACATCGTAAATACAAAGATTTAAATTCAAATCCATTTGCGATTTAAAATTTGCATATGATTTAATCAAACAAGAAGTCGTTAATTTTAAATCATTATTTAACTTAAAAACATACCCTGCAGTATAATAAAAATTTTGAGGAGTTGTTTTTAATGAATCTGCCGTATTACCAAAAACATCATATCCATAATGCAAAAGCGAAGGTACCGAAAACCCTGTAAAGAACCGATTTGAATAATAATAAATTCCGAAATTAAAATTTGGACGATTAGATTTCAAATTCTGACCTACAAATTCTATGTCACCAGGTGTGCTCAATGTTACAGAATTTAGATTTGCTCTAAACATGCTTAATCCGGCACCTATCCCAAAAGCAAGTGTTCTATGGTTTTTCTTAAATCTTATTCTATAGGCATAGTTAAAAAATACTCCATTATGTTTTGAAACGCCAATTCTATCAGAAAACATTTGTATTCCTATTGCTGAACTCAATTTATTTAAAGGAGTATGTGCACTGAAAGTCATTGTTTTTGGAGCACCATCAAAACCCACCCATTGATTTCTATATAATAATGTAGTACTTAACACCTCGCGACTACCAGCATATGCAGGATTTATTGCTTGTCCATTTGACAAATACTGGCTAAAATACTGAGAATACTGAGCAAAAAGATTACCAGTTAACAGAAGTATTGTAATTAAAAATAATAGTCGCTTCATTCAATTACCTTTTTAAAACAATATATCCCTTTTGTGTTTCATTTTCATCAAACTTTAATAAATAAAAATAGGTGTCTTCAGGTAAAACAATACCATTTAAAGTTTTGCCATCCCACTTATTATCATATACTTTTTTTCTATAAACTTCAATTCCCCATCGGTTAAAAACAATAAATTCTGAACCTGGATAATTATCAATACCGGCAACTTCAAAATAATCATTTACCCCATCACCATTTGGCGAAAACCCTTCAGGAATATTGGAATTTGTTACAGTTATCTTAACATCGTCATGTTGAGGCAAACATGGACCATTTGTAACTGTCCATCGAAAAATATTTTCACCTGACAAAATCGAACTAGCTACGGTATGTGCATCATTAGTATAAACAAAACTTGCCCCACCAATAAAAACTGACCAATAACCAGTGCCAAATGGAGGTGGAGTAGCATCCATTGCTACTGAATTTTCATTTGTTAAATAAATATCTATACCTGCATTAGGTGTGTTAATTGTATGATAGAAAATCACAGAAACAGCTACACTATCTTTGCATGAAAAATCTTGAACATGCCAATATAATGAATAAGAATATGAATTAGTGGTAAATGCGGGTATCGATATCTCTGAATTATATAAAGAATCTGGAGTAGTAAAAGTAACTCCTGGTGGTGCTGTCCACCAACCATTACCAGTTGTTACAGGCGTGGCGTCAAGAGTTCCCTGATTTCCACAAATTAGAATTGGCGAAGTAGCCACTGCAGTAACAACTATTGGAGTAACAGCAACTACAATACTTGTATCTATGCAAACACCAGATTGAATCACTCTAACAAAATACATTGTATTATAAACAGCTGTTGATGAATAATAATTAATAGTGCTTGGACCTGTATTTAAAGTCCAATTAGTTTGATTATTACTATAATACCATGCGTATTGATATATGTTGTTACCCCCGTTAGGCGAAAGACCCAACAACACAGCACCACTTAGTCCAGAACAAATATTTTGGGTTGAATTCCAAATTGAGTTATTCGTTATTGCTGGATTAACATGAACTGTTATAACATTACTAATTATCACAGGTAATCCATTTGAAGTTACAATTCTTCTGTATTTTGTTAATGCTGTAATATTTATAGGATGATAATTTGCATTAGTAGCACCAAAGATATTTATCCAGGTTGTTCCATCTAAAAATTGCCATTGATAAGTGTAATTGATTTCAGTATTGCCAATTAGGACAGTCCCCATTCCACTACAAATTATTGTATCAGGACTCATTATAACATTTGTGTCAATTAAAAGAACCTTTACCAGATTACTGTACGAAATACAAGCTAACTCAGAAGTAGGAAGAAGAATATATGCAAATCTATTATAATAATAAGTTGTATCAGCTCCTTCAGTAAATGTTAAATTTTGATTTTGATATGTACCTTCTGTAGCTGGATAAGTTGTAGTAAAATTTGGATCTTGCGATTTTAACCAAATATATTTTATTGGATCTATTAAAGTTCCACCAGTAACTTGCGTTCCATTGAACGGCGATGGAATAACACCAATATGAATATTCTGAATAGGCGGATTTATTGTATTCGCAGAAAAATTTGTTGATCCTGGAATAACTTTAACAACACAAACATTACTTGTATCGCTAAACCCATCTGAAATAACTATTCTTTTATAAAAATTTTGAAAAGAGCCAGGGTTAGGAGGTTGATATTGCGATAATGTATCATTCGGAGATATTACACTCCAAATATTTGTTAAAGTATCTAAACTTTTTATCCATTTAAATTTAACAATTGGGCCAACACCTGTAGGGGAAGTCCCAATAATTGGTAATGGATTAGAAGAGCCACAAAGAATTTTATATTTATCAATATAATTATTTGCAATTGCTTTGGTTTGGCTTAAAATATCCTCAGAAAAAGAAATATTATTAATCGATACTATTAACGTTAATATAATTATTGCGATATTTAAATTACGATATTTCATTTTTACAATAAAACAAATCTACAATGTTTTTTCTTTTTTGTAAAGAATCTTTTTAGCAAATTCGGGAAACTGAATTCCATCAAAATTACCTGAACTCATCATTAATAAAACTTTATCACTAAAATCAGACGAGAAGAGATAGTCCATAAGTTGCCTCGAGTCGGTAAAAATTTTCAAATTAGGTTTTCCAAAAGCATTCGCTACTTCTTCAACAGAAATCTGCTCTAGTCTTTTATGCTCTATTGTATGATGATTAAAATACACTATTGCTTCATCAGCGGCATCCATTGAATTTTTATACTGAGGTAAAAACTCTTTTTTTAAACTACTGAAAGTATGAAGTTCTAAACAAGCTATTAATTTTCTATTAGTAAATTGTTCTTTTACCGCATCCATTGTTGCTTTTACTTTTGAAGGAGAATGTGCAAAGTCTAGGAATATTGTAGTATTATCATTCTCTCCCAACTTTTGCAAACGCTTATTTGCACCTTGAAAAGTTGAAATTGCAGTATAAAATTCATTATCAGAAATTCCAGCAAGTTTGCATATCTCTTTTGCTCCGCAAATATTTTCTAAGTTATGTCGTCCAAAAACTTCAATAGGGATTTCGCCATTCTCAGTTTTTAAAATCGTTATATTGTTTTCGGTTCTATGAGGATGAACTTCATATGAAATATTCTGAATACCTGATTTTAGATTATCTGCAAGCTTTTCTAATTCCAAATCACCATTATACCATACCAAAGCACCTTCTTCCTGAATCATTCCAACAAAAATCGAAAACTGCTTAATATAATTTTCAAATGTTGGAAAAACATTTATGTGATCCCAGGCTATTCCACTTAACAAGGCATAATGCGGATTATACAAATGAAATTTTGGCCTTAAATCATCTGGCGAAGAAAGATATTCATCACCTTCTATTATCATATATTTTGCATCTTTTGACAATGAAACCATGGTATCAAAACCCTGCACCTGTGCACCTACCATATAATCAAAGGCTCTACCAGACTCACGCATAACATGCATAATCATTGATGTAATTGTTGTTTTTCCATGACTACCCCCTATTACAATTCTAATTTTATCTTTTGATTGTTCATACAAATATTCAGGATACGAAAAAACTTTTAAGCCCAACTCTTTAGCTTTTGCTAATTCAGGATTATCGCTACGGGCATGCATACCCAGAATTATTGCATCTAACCCCTTATGAATTTTTTCAGGAAACCATCCTTGTTTTTCGGGCAACAAATTACATGCAGCTAATCTTGATTTAGAAGGCTCAAATATTTCATCATCACTGCCAGTTATTTTATAATTTTCCTTTTTATTTAAAGCTAGTGCCAAATTGTGCATTGCACTTCCACCAATTGCAATAAAATGAACATTCATATTTTATATTTTTAGATTTGTAAAAATATAAATAAAAATATCTCAAACTATATAATGACTACATAGTTTTTATAAAGATATTGACTAAATTTTTTACAAAATAATATTACTTGTAATAATTACACATAATTAAAAAATAACTTCAGCTGCACAGTGTTGCAGCAAGCTGCTTTAGCAAAATGTTGCTTTTCTGACTGCAAACAACGTTACTGTTAACGAGAAAAGAACTATATTTTTAATGCCTAACAGAGTTTGTTTATAGTAATATTTTATAATACTTGGTTTGTCTAAGTAATTTATAAAAGTGCAGAAAAATTCTTCACTTACAGAAATAATCTTACTAATTTTTGACATCATATATATTTAATTTATTTTCTTGCATAGTTTTTCCAATTAATTATCTTTAAGGTTTAATTAATCTAATGCAAAAAGAGTTTACAAAATACACATACAGCGACATAACTCTCTTTATTTCAAACAAAATAAAGCAAAGCAATTCACTTAATTTTTGTGATGCAGCTAATTTGGTTCCGGGAAACGACAAAAAAGAACAATTGCTTTCAAAATATATTTCCGCTTTTACAAACTCTGGGGGTGGCACAATAATTTTTGGAATAAAAAAATTCAAAGAGAGAGCTCAAGAACTTGACAGTATAAATTTAAAAGATATTTCCACTTTTTGGCTAAAGAATTTAATTGAAAATGAAATTTCACCTTTAATTGAGAATATTGAAATTTATAAAATTGCAAATATTCATAATGATGAAAAAGGGGTAATAGTTTTAAATATACCAAAAAGCACAAATCGGCCACATATGGCATCAGATAACAGGTACTATTTCAGAATAGGAAATAAAACTGAATTAATGCCAGAACAATTTGTAAGAGAAACTTATAATCTAGCTTCTGTTTCTAACATGGAATTTGTTGGAGTTGTAAATACACAAGGTGTTCCAACATTAGAAAATGGAAAAGTTTTAAATCTTAATTTTTATCCTAAATTTCTTGTTCGTAATGCAGGGAGTGCTGTTGAAAAGGATTTTAAATTCGAATTATGGTTGCCTTCAGAATTTCATGATTCATTGTTTTCAGCAATGCAAAATTATTTTAACCGTATTGAAGGCAAATTTTCCGTATTTACAGTACCAAACAGGCAGTCTATCTTCCAAAATGAAATTTGCAATATACTTGAAGCAAAACTATTTGTAAACAATGAAAATATTGATGTTTTTAATCATTCAGAAATGCATATTAAACTTTTTTATTCGCATGGATTAAAAGAGTTTAACTATAACTTAAAAGAGACATTTACTTACGAAAATAAATTTTTATTAGCTAACGATTTTGTAAAAAAACCTATAACCTAAAACTAAATAAATATAAATTATGAAAAAATCTATTATTTACTTAATTCTTCCACTGATGATTGGATTACAACAATGTAAAAATGCTTCAAACGAAGAAAAAACTGAAGTTAAAAAATCAAGTATTACCGAAGCTACTATTAAACAGGTAGCAGATACAATTGTAACAATGTACGGTGAAAAGAATAAAGACCTAATAACTAAAGGCGTAACACAAGCAGCAGAATTATGGTACGAAAGTGATGGGACTTCTGATGATTTCAAAAAATTCTGTAAAGACAATTATTTAGGAACAGACTCCATGCGCGAAACTGTTTTTCTTAAAATCCAGCACCAGATGGAAATTTTGGGTGGTAACTTTAACCGTATAACAATTGGCCTTATGGAACCGCTCCACTTAGACAAAGGTGAACTTTTGCCAATTGATGAGTTGTTTGGAAGTTATAGTGTAAGTGCACATTTAGCAGATGATTTTTTTGCTAACAAAATTGCATTTGTTACCATTTTAAATTTCCCAGCATATACATTAAAAGAGAAAAATGAAATGGGTGCATCATGGAGCAGATTACAATGGGCTTATGCTCGTTTAGGTGATGCATTTTCAAGCAGAGTTCCTGCAGAACTGATTCAAAAAGTTGGCGAAACAGTAACTGCATCTGATACCTATATTAGCGAGTATAATATCTACATGGGAAATTTAGTAGATGACAACAACAAAACATTATTCCCTAAAGATTTAAAACTTATTACACATTGGGGTTTACGCGACGAACTTAAATCAAATTATCAAGGTGAAGCAGGATTAGAAAAACAAAAAATGATTTATGAAGTAATGAAGAAAATCATTACTCAGGAAATTCCTGCTGACGTAATTAACAGCGATAAATTTCAATGGAATCCTAAATCAAACAAGCTTACTCAAAACGGTAGCGAAATTAAATTTAAACCAGAACCAGATACACGTTACGAACATTTGTTAAATGTTTTTCTTGCTAATAAATCAATTGATGCATACAGTCCTCAATACCCAACTTACATTCAAAGAAAATTTGATGGCGAAATGGAAATTTCTCAGGAAGAAGTTGAAAAACTTTTCACCGATTTTATAAGTTCACCACAAGTAAATGAAGTTGCAAAACTTATAAAAAGCAGACTAGGTCGCAATTTACAACCATTTGACATTTGGTATGACGGATTTAAATCACGCAGTACAATTTCTGAAACAGAATTAACAGACGTTGTTAAAACAAAATACCCTACAAAAGATAAATTTCAACAGGATTTACCATTAATTCTTCAAAAGCTTCAATTCACTCCTGAAAAAGCAAATGAAATTTCAAGCAGAATAAATGTAGATGCTTCACGTGGTGCCGGTCATGCATGGGGTAGCGAAATGCGTGGTGACAATGCACATTTACGTACAAGAGTTGGAAAAGACGGTATGGATTATAAGGGATACAATATTGCTGTTCACGAATTCGGTCACACAGTTGAGCAAACAATTTCATTATACGACATGGATTATTATACTATGAAAGGAGTTCCAAACACAGCATTCACTGAGGCTTTAGCATTTATTTTTCAAAAACGTGATCTTGAACTAATAGGCATTAAAAATGCAGATCCTGCAAAACTTGATATGATGGCATTAGATAATTTCTGGGCTTGTTACGAAATTATGGGAGTTTCACTAGTTGATATGCAAGTATGGAAATGGTTATATGCAAATCCAAATGCAACTTCAGCACAACTAAAAGAACAAGTTATTATTATTGCAAAAGAAGTTTGGAATAAATACTATGCACCTGTTTTTGGTTCAAAAGACGAACCTATACTTGCCATTTATTCACATATGATTGATGCTCCGCTTTATCTTTCAGCTTATCCAGTTGGTCATTTAATCGACTTCCAGATTGAAAAACAAATTGAAGGGAAGAATTTCGCTAATGAAATTCAACGAATATACACCCAAGGCAGACTTATTCCTCAAATATGGATGAAAGGTGCAGTTGGAAAAGAAGTTTCTATACAGCCGATGTTAGATGCTACAACAGAAGCATTGAAAAAAATACATTAAGTTTGAAAGTTGAAAGGCTTAAAGTCAAAAGTCTGAAAACATGAAAGTAGGAAGTTAAAAAGTGATAGTTTTATTACTTTTAACTTTCTTACTTTCGACTTTATTTAATTTCAGTATCTTTGTACCTTAATTTCAAACTTAAATATTCATGGCTTACAACTTACTTAAAGGTAAAAAAGGCATCATTTTCGGAGCATTAAACGATCAATCACTTGCCTGGAAAATTGCAAAACGTGCAGTTGAAGAAGGTGCAGAAATAACTTTGTCAAATACTTTAATGGCAAACAGATTAGGAACAATAAAACAACTCTCTGTAGAATGCAATGCTCCTTTCTTCCCAGCTGATGCAACCAGTTTTGATGAAATAGAAAATGTATTTAAACAATCCATGGATCATTTTGGAGGTAAAATTGATTTTTTCCTTCATTCCATTGGTATGTCGATGAATGTTAGAAAAAGCCTTCCATATGATAATTTAAATTACGACTTTTTAATGAAAACTCTTGATATCTCGGGAGTTTCATTTCATAGAATGTTGCAGGTTGCCCGAAAATTAGATGCAATAAACGACTGGGGTTCAGTTGTTGCTTTATCATATATCGCTGCTCAACGTACTTTCCATAGGTATAACGACATGTCTGAAGCAAAAGCAATTCTTGAATCAATAGCCCGTAGCTTTGGATACATGTATGGACGTGATAAAAAAATAAGAATTAATACAATTTCTCAATCCCCAACTGCAACCACTGCAGGAAGCGGTGTTAAAGGATTTGATAGCTTATTAGATTTCACAGACAGAATGTCGCCATTAGGAAATGCCTCTGCTGATGAATGTGCTGATTATTGTATAACATTATTCAGTGATTTAACTCGAAAAGTAACAATGCAGAATTTATTTCACGATGGTGGATTCTCGAGTATGGGTATGAGCTTACGAGCAATGCAGGTAATTGATAAAGAAATTTAAAAGAAACAATAGTACTTTTAAGTAGTATTGTAGTTGTTAAACAAGATAAAGACTTTAGCTACAAGAGGATTATAAATCCTCAGTTATATAGTCGGGATTACAAATCCCGACCAGCCCAAGTCTGTGTGTCACAGACCACGGTGACTGGAAATAGCGAATCAATTTCGCCATAACGGGTACAAATTAAACAAGTTTATTTAGTTTCCTTAAATCCTGCAACAAAAACATTTCCAATTAAAGCAGGAATACCAATATTTATTACCCATAATAATGTGGAAGCCGAAATAATTTCGGCATACATATTAGTATAAAAACCAAAGAATATTACAGCAACTGAACCTCTAATACCAATTTCTGCAAGTGTAAATGTAGGTATTATAGTTACAACATAAAATGTAAGAGCAGATGATAACGCACAACTCCAGAAGCTAAGATTAATTCCAAAAAAGTTAATTAAAAAATAAAATTGTGTTAAAAAAACAACGTACCTTATAAAACTTAACAATATAAAATTAAAAAGTATTTTAAAACTAAATGTTTTTAAAATTTGTGCAGTTTTAGAATATTTTTTCAAAAATTTCCACTTCTCGAAAAAGTAACTTACCCAATTTATTTTAAAGTAAACAATCAAACTAATTACAACAACTATAGTTGCAGGGTATATAATCCATGACTTTAAACCATGGTTAACCATCGAATTATCTGGACAATAATAATAAAACACAAACAGAGCAATAGTACCAGCTATAATTGTAATCATTAACTGCGAAAAACTTGAAACAATAGACGCAAAAATTGCTTTTACTCTTTCATTTCGTGGAAGAGCAAAAATTCTTCCCACAAATTCTCCAGTTCTATTAGGCATAAAAAGCGAAACAGAGGTTCCGGCAAGCACAGCGGCATAAGATTTTAGAAAAGAAATCTTCCTAATTCCACTTATTGCATATCTCCACTTTATAGCTTCTAAACCCCAATTTAAAAACATTAAACAAAATGCAATAAATAAATATAATAAATTTGAACTTTTATAAAAATTCAGGTTAGAAAAAATATCTCTGTACTCCTGATGAAAAATTATTCGATTTGCAAGAAAAATAATAGATCCTGCAAAAATTAACCATTTTAAAACTCTAAAACCATATTTTTGAATAAATTTCATTTAGCAAAGCTATGTTTTTTTAAGAATAAAGATAAATTTCAAAAACTATAGAGAACTAGCTACTTTGATATAAAATAAAACTGTTACACTTTTTAAATAAATTAATTTTATATTTTTGTTGTCAAGCATGTTACTGGTTATATTTGACATTAATTTTCACTAAACAATTTTAAATTTATTAAATAGTTAAACAGAAAATTAAACAAACCTTTTCAATTTTTATTACTTTTATATCGAAAAATACTTATAATACATTTATAAAAATATTTATATGAAAATTTTCATGTTATTAATATGCTTTCTTGCATTGACATTTTATGCCAAATCTCAAGACACCATTGTTCAACTTAACGGACAAATAATAGTTGCCAAAGTTTTAGAAATAACTCCAGAATATGTTAAATATAAAAATTACAATAACATAGATGGACCTTTAATTACTATTCAAAAAAGCAGTGTTAATGTTATTTTAAATTCAAATGGAACAAAAACCATATTAAATGAAAAACCAATAATTGAAAAAACTGATACAGAAGTTCAATATAATAAAATTGATAAAAATAATAAAGTTAATGCAACAACAGTCACATACTCTAAAGTTGAATATAACCGGACTATGGAGGACAATAAAATTTTCAATCTTATTAAAGCAAATCCATTATTAATTCTGGCAGGAGATATTCCTATATACTATGAAAGAAGAATTGGAGATCGACTAGGCATCGAAGTCGGCATAGGCCCTACCCTTACCGACTATTTCACATCACTTGTGTTCGACGAAAACATAGATGGATTTAAAACAGTTGTAGGTTATAGTTTCTCTTCCGGATTGCACTTATTTACTTCAAAACATTATAAAGGGTTAGAAGATTTATATTTTAGCCCCGAGTTTAGGATTAGAAAATATTATTCTGAACTAATTAATTATGGAGGCATTGAGATTTCTCCAGGTATTGACCAAAGTAGAACATTAATTGATTTTCAAATTAAAATAGGCTTAATTTCATATTGGTCAGATAATGTGTCTGCTGAATATTATTGTGGTATTGGGATTAGAAATAGAATTATTAATAAAGCAGACGTACAGTCAACTAGTAATTATTTAACTATAACAATGAAAAAGTCTCAAGATTTAATTCCATGTATTTCGGCAGGTGTAAAAATCGGATTTGGCTGGTAACATAATATATCAATTGTTCAATTATTGATAATCCAGAATTAGTTAAATAAAAAAATCCGCATAGAAACATCTTAGATTCTATACGGATTTTTATAATAATTAAATATACTATTTCAATTGAATTTTTTCAAGATACATTAATATTGTTTCTTCCTTTTTGTCAAATAAATAAACTCCAAGGTATCCTGGTTTTGATTTCATAACACCTACTCCACCACCTCTTATTGTTTTCTTTGTAATTGGTATTTGATGAAATACTGATACTTTTTCCATGTCAATTGTATTTACACCAATGTAAGGATCTTTGTCAGCAAAATTTGCAGAAATTAGAAGTGGTTTATCAGATTCTGGTAGTTTTGTTACAAATCCAAAATTAAAAAACCCGAATTTTTTAATTGTTAATGCAAGAGCTAATCCTCCCATTCCATTAAAAGGCGGATAACAAGATATTTTAGTATGCTCTTTCTCAATCATTGTCATATTAGCTATTTTACCATCACTCATAAAGTTAAAAATAATAAAATCTAAAACCTCAAATGTAACAGGCTTACTATTATTATCGTTATCTCCAATATTTCCAATAAACCTACCTGTAATGGCATCTTTAATCTGAAGGCTAACTAATTGCATGCTCTTTTTAAAAGTTTCACCAATAACCTGATAGTTTCCATCTAAGCCTTCAACTATTTCATGAAATAAAACCTTTGGCTTACTACTGATAGTAAATGTTTTTTTTGTGCCTTCTTTAATAAATTTTTGAATTCCTTCTTCCCAATCGGTTTTAGTAGCCGATATTTTTTCTCCTTTTGGAGATAATTTAAGAAAAAATATTCCATCAGAATTTGCGGCATCCCATTTTTCACCATCAAAATACATTCCTCCAGTTACTACATTTTTATTTTTATCTATCAAAAAAGCTGTTGGCATACAGGTTGCGGTTCCATCATATAATGGGTATTTGTATAACTCATCTCCTTTATCTGAAGAAAGACATAGTAATTCGGCCTGAGCTTTTGCAGACATTAATGAAGGTTTGGTAACTTGAATAATAATTAACCTATCTTCACCTGACTCTATTGCTTCTACACCAACCATCCCTTTTTCGACTGTATACCTTTTTTCCCATATGGAAGCCAAATTTCTATCTACCTTCTCTATAGAATACCCCCATTTTTTTTCTTTAAATGGTTTTACAATAAAAAAACCATCTACAGCACTATATACATCAGCAGTGGCAGCATATCTCTTTTCCTCTTTAATACCAACTGTTTTAATAATATTACCTTGTAAGTCAACCGTAACATAAGTCAAAGTCTTTTTTTGATAATCGTTAAAAACGAATATAAAATCTTTACCGTTAAATTCACTTCCATCTACATTTGAGTATTTTGTAATAGTAATTGGAGTTTGTTTAATAAGCTTCATTTCTATGTCGTAAATAGCAATAATAAAATTTATTTTTCCATCACCAACTTTCTCGTTTACATAAAAAGTATAATAACCTTGAGCTTCATTTGTTGTGCTATTTATAATAGGATATACACCCCTGAATTCTCTTTTTCTCACATTTGTAATTTCAGCAGATTGAGAAAAGATATAGCCCGAGAGACTGGACAGAACAATGATTAAGAATACAATTTTTTTCATGATAAAAGAATTTAGTTGTTATTATTTTAAAATATGAATAAAATATAATGTAAATACAAATATAAAATAACTTGATTAATAATTACCTATAAACGCTATAAATTACATAAAAACAATTTACTGTTATTTAGCACAAACAACTTTAAAGCTGGGCATTTATAACAAGTGGTGTTTAAAGTAAAGTACAAATCCAGAATTTTTATTACAAGCTTATTATATTTTGTTACTAGAATTTAAATCCTGCAATAAATCTAAATTGGGTTGTTCTGATTTTGTAAAAATCATTTATCATATCATCACTTAAACCCTTATATTCTTCTTTATCATAATATTTTACACTTCCCAAACTCATATCAAAACCCACAGAAAATACTTTATATCTAAAACTAACTCCCATATTATGTGTTGCGCCTACAAATCCACTATTCGATCTTCCTGATGCAGCAGTATCATTTTTTGAATCTAAAACATAAGTTGCGCCAATTTGATAATAACAATCAATAGCCATTTCGTCTGAAATAGAATAGGTAAAATAAGGTCCAATTCTTAGTACACTTCCTTGCAAATATGACATGTCAACATTACTATTTGAATAAGATGAATAGCTTGCAGATAACCATGTTGCCCTTAATCCCAATGCATGATCATTAAAATCTTTAATTCTAAACATATTCCCTACCTCCAATAAAGGACCTAAGCCAAACTTATCACTTGAATTATTTGTAAATCCCAATGGGATATAACATTGTTTTGAAGGTATAAGAAGTCCGATATTTAGAAAAAAACCACCCTCATTCATTGCTTTATCGCTAGTTAATTGCGTAGATATTTTCAATGTTTTGCCAATAGACTTATTTTTGACAGGATCGTTACCCGCAAAAGAGACTGTTATTGCAAAAATTAAGGTAATGCTTAGAATAATTGTTTTCATAATTAGGCTATTTTAATAAATGGTTAATTTTTTAAAACACTAACAAATATATTTATTTATTATTTAAATATCGCAAATAATTCTTACAAGTATCTAGTTGCGAAAAAAAACAATTATCTAGCAAAATACAATCTAATTTCAACAAATTATTATACTTTTGTTTTTAGTATGTTCTTTCATATATTTATTTTTTATTAAAGTTCTATTAATAAATTTTATGAAAAAAATCATTCTACTGTTTTTATTTTTATCAAATAATTACATTTTTTCTCAAAGCTATACTTTAACTGAAGTTAAAACTATTAGTTATGATGATTTTGAATCAAAAGGAGAATCTTTAAACGGAAAGAAAAACGGTAGGTGGGTTGATTCAACATCAAAAGGGATAATTTATACCGAATCGTTTTACTCAAATGGTATTCCCGTTGGAATTTGGAAAACATATTTACCAGATGGCTATTTAAGAAAACGTATAGAATACAACAATAGTGGAGATGTTATTAAGTGGAAATGTATCTTACTAGAGCATAAAGCAATTGAAATAATCCCTGACAGTTCAATAAATTTTTTTACCATAAATAAGATCTCTTTACTCGAAGAAAAGCTGCTTGACGTACAATCTACAATGTATACTTCAAGATACCCATCTGACAAAAACATTAGAACCCTTAAAGAATCAAGCCAATACAGGACTGAATACGGCGCTCCTGAAACAAGCAATAAAATGTTTCTTGGAATACTTAAAAATTCGGCTTTTTACGGAAAATGCATAATATATACAGACGATTCAAGAGAAGAAATTTTCATTAACAAAGGGCAAATATTAAAAAGTTTAATTTACAATAACAAATATCTTAAATATATATACTTATATAAAAA
>CAIQJL010000023.1 GCA_903872185.1 uncultured Bacteroidota bacterium
ATTTCTGTTTAAATTAATCTTACGCAATAATTCAATATCCGCATTTTGAGAAAAGCAATTAAACGAAAGCCCCAACAATATAAAAAATAAGATAATTCTCATTTAAGAAAATATTTTAAATGCAGTTTTAAATATAATTTTAAAATCGGTAGCAAAGCTTTGATTTTTAATATATTTTATATTTAATTCTAATTTATGAGGCATTATTTTTTCGACATACATTTTTTCAGCATCATCTGATTCTGCTAGAATTTTATTTTCCTCAATATACTCAATTGAAGCATAATCAGTAAGACCAGGACGTACAGATAAGACATTTAACTGTTCTTTGTTATATAGATTCACATATTGTCTAACTTCTGGTCTAGGACCTACAATACTCATGTCGCCAATAATAATATTAAACAATTGTGGCAACTCATCTAGTTTAAATTTTCTAAGAAATTTTCCAAAACCTGTAATTCTAATATCATTTGTTCCAACAGTTATTAAACCTTTTTTATCAGAACCAACAAACATTGTTCGGAATTTCATTAATTTAAAATCGCAATTATTTTTTCCTACACGCTTTTGAAAATAAAAAAAACCACCTTTACTTTCAATATTAATTATAAATGAAATAATTAACATTATAGGCAATAGAATTAATATTGCTAACAAAGATAATAATATATCAGAAAAACGTTTTAACATTACTTTCCAATTTCCTCAAAGACAGAATCTTTAACCGCTTTAATTACTGTTTCGATCATTTCATCAGTTAAATCATAATAAACAGGCAGAGAAATTTCGCGACTATAATTATCAAATGCTACAGGATAATCTATCATTTTATATCCTCTGTTTTTATATGCGCTTAGCATAGGTAATGGCTGAAAATGTACATTCACAGAAACATCTTTATCAAATATTCTCTGAATAATTGCGTCACGTTGTTCCTCAGAAATATTTTTAATTCTTAACAAATATACATGATAAGAAGAAACTCTATTCTCATCTTCATAAACTGGAAGCTGAGCCCAACTCATTTGCGAAAATGCTTTAGTATAGCAATCAAAAATGTATTTTCTTTTTACTAATGTGTCTAATTTGTACCTATCAATTTCAATAAGACCAATAGAAGCTAAGATATCAGTCATATTTGCTTTATAGCCAGCATCAATAACATCATAACGCCATGCACCCTTTTGCAATTTTGAAAACGCATCTTTACTCTGTCCATGCAAAATCATTATACTAAAATATTTATATAATGCATCACAATCAAAACTATCAGGTAAATTCAAACAAATTGCACCACCTTCAGCAGTTGTTAAATTTTTAATTGCATGAAATGAGAATACGGTAATATCAGTTAATACACCAGCATTCTTATTTTTATAATATGCACCGAAAGAATGAGCAGCATCGGCCATAATTAAAACTCGCCCTAATTTCTTTTGTTCATCATTATTAGCAACAAATAAACATTTAATTTCATGATTATTTACCAAATTATTTAGAGCATCATAATCACATGTTAAACCAGCCATATCAACTGGAATAATTACTTTTGTTTTTGAAGTAATTGCTTTTTTTATTGAATCAATAGATACAGTGAAATCATTTGGATCTACATCAACCATTACTGGTGTTGCTCCGCAATGAACTATAACATTTGCTGAAGCACAATAAGTATAAGCAGGAACAATTACCTCGTCGCCCTCACCTACTCCAAACCAACGAAGAACTAATTCTAATCCTGCAGTCGCTGAATTTAAAGCAATAGTATTCTTACATCCACAATATTCGCTGATTTTTTTCTCGAAAAGTTTAGTTTTTGGGCCCGTTGTTATCCATCCTGATTTTAAAGTGTCAACTACTTCATCAATTATTTTTTGGTCTATTCTTGGTGGTGAAAATGGTATCATTTTAGTTAAAAGTTAAAAAGTTAAAAGTAGAATGTAAAATTATCAATCGCTTAATAATTTCTCCTTATTATTTTTTAAAGTTACAAAGAAACTATAAAAGAATGCAAAAAACACAACTCCAGCCTGTGTATTTAGCATTGACTCAGTTATAAAATTTAATGCTACAACAAATACAAAAGTCATTAATAACCAATTTTTTGTTTTAATCGAATTAATAAATGGAATTAGAAACAATAATAAAAGTATAGAAATTCCTGCGATTCCTTGTCCTATAAATGTTTCCAAAAACTGACTATGTGCATTTAATTTATTTGTCAACGCACCTGTCATATTACGGACTTTATATTCTCTCATTAATTCATCTTTAATATCGCCAGTACCAACTCCTATTGCATAATTTGATTTAATAATATCTATTGCAGTTTCGTATACTAATACCCTAACCCCATTACTTTCTTCTGTTGTAACATTTTGCTCAGCAGTTGCAACAGACTTTGATACAGTCTCGAAACGCATATTCTGAGTTAATGAAAACCATATTTGAAATGCTGCAAATATTAAAACAAAAGATGCAAATATTCTTTTATTCTTTTTTAATAAGGCCGGAAGCGACATTGCTATTAATGTAACAAAGAAGATTATTATACCTGCTTTAGATGAAAGCATATAAATAAACACAGCAAATAATATAATTAATAAGACTAATATGGCTTTAAATAAATTACTTTTTTTAACTTCATCATAAAACAGATATTTAAGAATAACAGCTAATGCAAAGCAAATATACATTGCAAAATATGTAGGATGATGAACTATAGACAACTTCATGTAAAAGAAATTATTTACATTATTTGCATAATACTCATAAAAAGCAGCACCAACACAAATAAACATACCAAGTGCAGTTCCTGCAACAAATGTCAACAATATAGTTTTACGTTTTTGTTCAGTTAAAAAATCTGAAAGAAAAAACACTAATGGAAATAATATCATTGATAGCTTAACCTCTATATCAAACCAACCGGCATGCATATTTGAAGAGAATAGCAAACCCACCAAATGAAGTAAAAAGAAAGTAACTAAAATAATAAATACTGGATTCTTAATTGCAGATTTACCATTATGAAGCCATTGCCCAGATAAAAGCCATGACAAAACAAATAACATTATAGCATAAACAGTAATTTTATGCGATAATGGCATAAGAAAAGCAATTAATAAACTGCTATAAAAAAGTATATTATTTGTAATTGTTTTATACATTAAACAAAGGTTTCAACAATTTTATTACAAATAAATTCAGCTGCTTTACCATCACCAAATATTTGCATATATTCAATATCTGGCTTAGAGTAAAACAATTTCCATGCTTCCATAATTTTATTAAAATCTGCATCACAAATAATTGCATTTCCATTTTTAACAATTTCTACCCATTCAGTTTCGGAACGCAAAATAATGCAAGGTTTTTTAAAGAAATATGCTTCTTTCTGAACTCCACCAGAATCAGTAAATACAAGTTTAGCATTTGATTCTAACTGAATCATATCGAAGAAAGATACAGGTGGTGCTATAATAATATTTTGATTACTAGTAATCAAATCATATAATTCATCACCAATATTTTTTTTAAGAATATTAGAAGTTCTTGGGTGCAATGGAATGAAGAAAGGAATTGAATAATCTTTATTTATTTTTATAATTGCTTCAAATATTTGCTTTAATCTTGTAGGATTATCAGTATTGTTATCACGATGAATAGTGGCTAATACAAAATTATTCTTTTCTAATTTATATTTTTCAATAACATTAGACTTTGTTGCAGATATTTCTGAAAAATATAAACTATTATCATACATAACATCTCCGCAATGAAACACACCAGGATTATCGATGTTATAGGGAGTTTTAGCATTTATCTTAAATCCTTCTAGTTCTAAATTATGAATTCCTGTTCCAGTTGGTGAAAACAATAAAGTAGAAGCATGATCACATGTAATTCTATTAATTTCCTCGGGCATACTTTTATTAAATGAGCGCAAGCCAGCTTCTACATGAGCAACCGGAATATGTAATTTTGCAGCAGCTACAGCAGCAGCAAGTGTACTATTTGTGTCACCATAAACTAAAACTACATTTGGTTTTTCTGAAAAAATAATACTCTCAATTCCTTTAATCATTTCTGCAGTTTGAACTCCATGAGAAGCACTTCCTACATTTAAATTAAATTTTGGTTTAGGAATCCCCATTTCTGTAAAAAATACTTCAGACATATTCTCATCATAATGCTGACCAGTATGAACAATTATATCTTCAATCTGACTTGAAAAATGATTTTTAATTGCTCTGCTTATTGCAGCAGCCTTAATAATCTGAGGGCGGGCACCTATTATATTTAGAATCTTAAGCATTTTATTTTCTTAATGTTATTATAAAAGTTTTACTGACATCAAAACTAATTCATTTTTGTAATGTAACCAAAGAATAATTTTTAGGCTCAGAGTCCATTACATGAGACTCTGAGAGAATATGAATGTAACAAAAGAATAATTTTTTTGGCTCATAGTCCATTACATGAGACTCTGAGAGAATATGATTTTTAGGCTCAGAGTCCATTACATGAGACTATGAGAAAATATAGAAACTTTTTGTCTTTTCATTTTAGTGTGAATTCGTGTCAAACTTTTTGCTTTTATTATATATTTGTTTTAATTAGTTAAAAACTCTTTAAATTCTTTTGCAATTATATCACGATTAAAATTCTTAAAAACATAATCATAAGCATTTTCAGCAAGATTAGAATAAAGTTGTTTATCGTTATATAAAAGCATTATTTTTTCTGAAAGATCTTTTTCATTTTCTGGTTCAAAATAAAGTCCACACTTACCAGCTTTTATGAAAAGTTCACGTGCTTCACCATCAACA
>CAIQJL010000024.1 GCA_903872185.1 uncultured Bacteroidota bacterium
GCCTCCATCAGCCAACGCCAGAAGAAACGGATCATCAATCGATTTATCGGGGTAGAGCGGATTGCCAGTATAAAAGAGCTTCGTCCGGCACTCCATTCCCAGCTTGAAACGCGATTTTGTCAGGTATCTTGGTTTGGACATTTTTATCTAAGCAATTATTAGCGAATAGATGATGGTAAGTTTATAGAGTTAAACGCATTAGCCTTATAATTGAGAGGAGCACTAAAGATTCCCTTTATTCCAAAGATAAAAGTCTAAAACCCTTTCCTGAAACCACCTCTGTTCAGAAATACTTTTGATATATTCTTTCGTCACATTTTGACCATTATTTTTAATTGCATACTCATGTAATTCAAGCAATTTACAACAAGCATTCTCAACCCCCGATCTATTAGTATTAAAACATTCCCTCCACTTGTTATAATATTCAATTAAGTCAGCACTTTTTACACCTAAAGCTATCTTTGCTTGTGAATCATAGATTATCACAGGAATTTTAAATTTTGCCCACAGGAATTTAGTTGTTGCAGATTTAAGACCGCGACCTCCATATTCACCAGATATTTCTTCAGCTATTTTTTCTATTTTTTCAGCAGTATCAACATCACTATTAGTGTATTTGTCAATAATTTTTAAAACCGGAATAAATCGCCTAATACTCTTCTGCTCATCATAGCACAAAGGAAAGTTTCTAGCAATCCCATATTTTACACTTACATCTTTTAAGGCTTTCAATTTTTCATCCTCATTATTTCCTTCAAATGCCTTACAATAAAACTGGTCATTACTTATCCAAAAATTAAGATAAGAAAAAGAGCAAAATTCGAATGATTGTATCGGCATAATCTTGCCATAAAAATTTATTGTTCAGAAATCAAATAAGGGCATTATATACTTTATCAATCATTTTCACTTTGCGTTTTTCAAAAAACTCTTCAAAATTCGAAAAGTCAAGATCAATATCTGATGGTATTAATGATGAATCAAGAAATTCTTTAGATTGATTACTTTTCCAATCGACAAAATCATTATCACTTTTTAAAATATTTACAGATGGATTTAATAAGTGTAAATTCACAATTGAATTGGCTTTAGAATTATAACTTATAATTTTTTCCTCATTAAAACCCATTCGAGCATAAAAGGCATCATCGAAACCACTTATAGGATAAATATGATCCAAATGACACGCATCCCAATACTTATTATTTGAAGTTAAAAGCAATATCAAATGCGTGTATTTGGTATTATAGCTCTCTCGTTCAATCCATTTTTTTACTTCATCTTTATCAATATTTTTACTAAGATTGATTTCCTTAAAACTTTTCCCTTCATTAATAGAATTACGCATATTTTTTAATGTCGTATCAGAGGATGCACCAAACGCCTTTGTAAGCTGAGAAATTACAAGCCACTTAATAATTTCATTTTTTATTTCCAAATCACGTTCATCATGAGATGCGACAAAATCTGATGATATATTTTTAAAAAACAGATAGTATGCGATAGGAATTAAAGCGTTTTTGGATATTATATTTTTTGAAGAAAAACCATATTGCGCAATCAATTTAACCGTTAAAGCTATATATTTTTTAATACTTTCCCACCTCTCCGAAATCACATCTAAATTCGTTTCATTGAAATTCTTCAATTTATATTGCACTTCAAGACCCGAGATAACTAATGCGGCTTTAAGAATATCGTCTTTGGAGAAATTATATGATGGCTTATGAACATCAACCTTATTAAGAATATCAACGAACTCAAAGACCTCTTTTTTTGCTCCACGAGGTAAAAATATTTTTTTACTTGCTTGCATATATGAAAGCAACAAATCAGCTTTCTCTAATTTAACACCACCATCATTAGTCCTTACAAAAACATTTAACGCTTTTTCATCATCTCCAGAAAAAGCACTTATCAAAAGCGCATCATCCGAACAGATTCTTTTATGCAACTGGCCTAAAATTGTTTTCGCTTTTTTAATTTTTTCCCCATCACTTGTCTTTTCCCTTATTTTATTATCAAAATATTCTTTGAAATCTTCAGTTATTTTATTATGAAAGTCCAACACCTTCCCAACTTCAATCCATAACTGATTATCCGCATTAGGTGGATTCTCAAAGAAACAAAACTCATATTTAAAATTATAATCATTATCTCTACTATCTTCAATATCAGAGAGCAGATTTAGATATAGTTTTTGTAATCTTTTTTTCTTAATATAATGCCCTTTAAGGCCCAAATTTAAAGCCGTTAATCTTTGCTGGCCATCCAACACTAAATAAAGTGTCCGATAGCCATTGGTATTTGCTAATTCATTATGCGGATTTTCTGCATCATAATCTTGAGCAAATTTGTAAACCTCATAATGTATTTTTTCACAATCTTCTTTATGAAATTCCCACGTCAATACCAACCCAAAAGGATACTCCTGAAGAATTGAGTCAAAAAGTTTTTCAATTTTCTGTTCATTTTTATTTTTCAACCACACAAATTCTCTTTGAATTGAAGGAAGAACATAATCATGATTGATTTTTTCTAATACTGCATATGCTATTTTCATATATAATAATTATTTATTTAAAATTACCAGAAGCCAACCACTTAATATTACTTATAAATTACCCAAACAGATCAATTTACACTAATACAAAAAAATATTTTTTTAAGCGTTGCAAAAAACGTATTTAATTAAATCCTAACCTTTGAAACGAATACAAAGAAACAGTTATATTCTCAATTTAACGAACAATTAGACCGCATTTTATAAGCACATTTAATTAATGATAAAATCGCACATACTTTCTTAATTGGCATTTAATCCAATCCATAAATTTCATTAATTTTCATATTATCATCAAAAACAAAACGAACTCTATTATCTTTTATATTTATTTTTTGTCGATTATTCGCCACATATTCAAATCTTGTAAATAATATATATCTTGATTCACCCTGCTTTTCTATACTAATAATTTGGTTTTTTGAATATCTTGTTATACCCCATATATATTGATATCTATCGTTGATTTCCTGTAGAGTAGGATTTATAATATTCCAATACCTACTCATATCGTTAGACAAATATTTGTTTATAACACTAAGATTTCGTTGATCTTCAGCTTCAATAAATTTTTTTATAATCATGATATAATTATCAACTTCTTGATTCGGTGTCGCAGTATTTTTAATAGTATGAATAGCTGCAGGGACAGCATCAGAAGCTGAATTACTATTGTTTGTGACAGCAAGCGTTTGAGGAGATTCAGCAACAGGAGCTGCTCCTGGTGCCAAAGATGCAGCATCACGACTCTTTTGAGTATCTTGTCGAGGAGGATCAGGAATACTGTTTAACCAAAGAGTAAATGGCTCATTATCACATATATGCTGTAATTCACCGTTTCGAAATTGAATTGACATTGTGTCTTCAATGACTGATCCATCAAGTAGTTTGTAATTATATCCATACCAACTTAGCTCAAATGTATTATCAACATTTATGATAAATTGAATTTGTATTTGCGCAGTTTTGATTTTATTAAATTTTTTCATAAAAAGCAATACACCTTCAGGAAGGAAAGTAACTCCATAAATTCTGGGCATTTCTTTTTTCAACATTTCCATATCGAAATCAGCAACGACATCTACAATACGCATACCATTATCAGTCTTCATTGAAGACCATTTGACTTTATTAAAATACTTATAATTATCAAGAGCTTGGCCGATATTTATGCTTTTATTGAAATAAAATGTGCCTTTTTTAACTAATGCTACATCCTTGTCAAAAAATGGGGTATCAACCTTTCCGCACCCAATAAATGCAAATACAATAATGAAGGTTAAACAGATTGAAAATATTTTCCGTGTCATTATATAAAATTTAATTATTGTTTAACATTAAATATAGGCTCTATTCGGTAATCCTATGGAGAAAAAAATCTTCAAAAGAAAATTACAGCTTAATTTGTCTGTTGTAAAGCCCTCTATCAGGCGCAGTATTAAAACACTATAATCTATATTATTATATCCAATTAGCAACATAAAAAAAGCTGAATGTACTTCACTTGCAATGAATTCTTCTTTTTACTAAGCGGTCAATAGGAAATGATTCCGTAATATAAGGGCAAGAATGTAGACGGAACCACCTGCCCCTGTAAATCATGAAGTTAAGTCACTTGGAATTATCTGCCGACGATCGTGCAAAGCTACAAGAAGTTGTGGCAAA
>CAIQJL010000025.1 GCA_903872185.1 uncultured Bacteroidota bacterium
AAATTGCCAGCTGCTAACACTGTGTAAATTTTATAGCGGGTGTTGTGCGTCATCAAACCGCGGATACTCGCATGACCGTCATGTCCTCACGGACGCTGACGCTCACCGAAATCCGCTACCAAAATCTACACCGAACCGTTATGCCTAAGGCGTAAAAAAAAAACGATTACCTTTAAATTTTAAAATAATAAATCTTTGACTATGAAAAAAGCATTTTTAATCTTGACAATTTTGTGCTGTATTTTTGCTTCCAATATTTATGCACAATGCGGTGGGACTTCAAATAATACGACAAAACCAACAAGCATTGGAATTGTAATTTACTCAAACGACATTGAGACAGTTTGGAATGCCATTAGATTTGCAAATTTTTCTAAAAATCAAGGTGATACTGTAAGTATCTTTCTATTAGGAAAAGGTGTAGAATTAGACAATCTTGTAAAAACAGAAAAGGATATTAAAGAACAGACTGATTCTTTTTTAGAAAGTGGTGGAACAATACTCGGTTGTGGAACTTGTTTACAAAGTAGAAAGATTAATGAACCTCAAATTTGCAAGTTCTCTTCTATGGGAGATCTTTATGCTTTAGTTCGCAAAAATAAAATTGTCATGACTTTTTAAAATTTAAAAAATATTCATGGAAAATTTCGATCGAAAAAAACATTGGGAGAACATTTACAATTCTAAACAACTAAATGAAGTAAGTTGGTACCAGCCAAATCCTGAGACTTCATTGGATTTTGTAAAACAATTTAATCTTTCTCTTACTGCAAAAATTATTGATATCGGCGGTGGCGACAGTTTTTTAGTTGACCACTTATTAGCAATGGGTTTTCAAAATATAACTGTTTTGGATATTTCTGAATCTGCGCTTGAAAGAGCAAAGCAACGGCTTGGTGAAAATGCTTCTAAAGTAACATGGATTGTTGCAGATGCTGCTACTTTTAAGCCAACAGAATTATATGACTTTTGGCACGACCGTGCAGCATTTCACTTTCTAACACAAGAACAAGAAATTGAGAACTATCTTGCTACGATTCAGCAAAGTATTAAACCTTCAGGAATTTTAGTTATTGGGACTTTCTCAGAACAAGGTCCTAAAAAATGTAGCGGAATAGAAATAAAACAATATTCAGAAGTTTCTATGTCCGACCGCCTAAAAAAGTTTTTCGAAAAAATTAAGTGTATAACAGTTGACCATCAGACACCTTTTGACACGGTACAGAATTTTATTTTTTGCAGCTTTAGAAAACATATAACAACTTACTCTTAATTAAAAGACAAAAACGCCCAATGCATAACACCACCTACCACAACACCGTGCAGACATTGTCATCTTGACAATGTCAACAAAACAAAAACTGTTCAGCGGTTTGACAATTTCTGCAAGAAATTGCACGGTGTTGGGTAGCTTAAAACGTTATAGGTAAGTTTAAGAAAAACATATATTAATTATAAATGATTTAATTTGTAATTAAAAACTGGAGATCAGAACCCAGTATAAAAAACGGAACATTGTCAAATAAAAGTGGCGACTACGCAAAAAAAAATGAAAAAAATAATTACAATTTTTGGAGCATTTATTGTTTCATGCTCCGCTTTTGCTCAAATAACAAATTTTACCGTTTATGTGATTAATCCAACCAATTGCCCATATACATTTTCGGCAAATTGGACTGATAGCATTACATCTATGGGTGGAAGTGTAACCTGGAATTCCGTTGACACTTCTTCAACATTTCAAGATATCTGGAGCGCCTCAGTGCCTTCAAATACAACTAGTGATTTAATGACAATTTGTGTTGTACCAGCTCCGCCATGTTCATGCCCTCTCGTTTGTATGACACAACCAGTAAATCCAGGAGCATACACATTGGAGTTATGCAGTGGTGTGGGAATAAATGAAATAGAAAAAGAGAATAATTTTTCAGTTTATCCTAATCCATCAAATAGTCAAATCAATGTGAAGGCAGATGAAACTTTATTGGGTTCTATTTACAATATATATGATAACATGGGAAAAAGAGTTTTAACTGGAAAGGTAATTTCTGAGAACTCAGTTATTGACTTAGGAAATTTAACGGGAGGTATTTATTTGCTCAGTTTAGGTGACAATTTTAAACAGACTTTTAAGGTGGTAAAGGAATAAAAACCAACCTATAACAGCACCTAAAAAAATGGCGGGGGAAGTGCGTATATAAGCAGTTGTACAATTAATAAACATTGTGCGTTAAGACAGTTTAGTGCATCTAATCCGCCACTTCTTTTAGCTGCAAACCGTTATGCACAAGTCGCAAATTTTTAACGTTAAATAAAAAAGATAAATTTGGATTTAAATTAGTAATATATTCACAGAATAATTTATAATAAAATTGAAAACCTATTATGAAAAAATTAGCTAATATTTTAATTTGGGTATTTTTAATATTGACAATTTTAAGTATTTTTTGGTCAGCAATATTATATCAAAAAAGCAAATATCTATTAATTGTAAATTTGATTTTATTGTTGATTTTATTTATAGTAAAAGCATATAAAAGAAAGTACTCAATTAAAAAAGTTGTTTTAAAAATATTTGTTTTTTTAACATTAAGTGTTGTTGCATTTTTAGCAGGAATTTATCTTTTTGTTTCTTCTGAAAAGGTATGCCAATCAGACAAACCTGAAGAATACAATGGTTGGAAAAATATAAAACAAATTAGTTTAAGTGATATTCAAACGAAAATACAATTATCAAAAGATAAATTTAATATATCTGTATTAACTACAATTTATTATCAAAAAGACACATTCAATATTTACTCAATAAAATTTAATCCGAACAAAGAGAAGAAATTATTAATAATGACAGGCATGCATGGCTCTGAAACTGCTGGTGTTTGCGCAATACCTAAAATTATTGATGACATAATTAAGAATAATGACAAATATTCAAATTTTAATATTGAAATAGTATATCCACTAAATCCAGTAGGATTAAAATTATTTTCTAGAGTAAATGAATGTGGTTGTGATATCAATAGAGACTTTAAATTATTCAAAACAATCCAATCAAAATTAATTAAAGAATTATTTTTAAAAAACAAATATGACATAGTATTAGACCTACATGAAGGGAGTTATAAGGGACATGCTATATTAACTAATAATATAATTGATCAATCATTAATTCAATCATTAAATAATTATTTACAACAAAATAAAATCAAACAATCTTCTTTTACCAGTGGTAAAGGAAATTCTATAGAAACGTTTATTCAATTTTATAAATACAATAGTTTTATTTCAAATTTTGGTGAGACTAAAATGGTTTTTAAATTCGCCAATGATTGCAAGTTGGAATATATTACTTCTGAAAGTGATGCAGAATCTGAGGATTATGAAATGAGAATAAATAGCCATGTTTTAATGTTTAAAGGAATCATGAGTTATTTAACAAATAAGAAATAAATATATTAATAGCGACCAGTGCATAACACTATGTTGGCATTTAGCGGGCGGACATGTGCAACTTGACAATGCTAACAAATAATAAAATAATTAACGGTTTGACACAACCTGCAAGAAAATGCCCGCCAAATCCAACATTGAACCGTTATAGGCAAGTTTATAAAATGACAAACAGATATGTTTACGAATAAAGTAAAATAGTAAATATGAAAATTGTTTTTTC
>CAIQJL010000026.1 GCA_903872185.1 uncultured Bacteroidota bacterium
ATATTTAATAAAATATAAATTATTTATTAACTTTAGATACTAAAATAGCTTAAATAAAAAACCATGAAATACTTTTCATTTTATTTAGCAATATCATTATTTTCATTAGTCTGCTCTGCCCAAACAGAAAATATTATTAAAAAAGATAGTTCTAATTTATTTGGTAGCACATTCAGGTTAAATTCAACTTATAAGAAGCAAAGCAATTATTCAACTAATCAACTATATTCATTTACTTTTAAAAGTACGACTCGTTTTACTTTATATAGTAACTCCTTAAATAGCAGGAATGTTTTATACGACAATTATAGAAATGATTATATAAACAACAATGCATTACAACCTTACAGTAATTTCTGTAGCGCAATTATTGGTGGCTCAGTAAATTATTTAATAATGTTACTAGAAAAGAAAAAATAATTAAAGCCCAATTTCTTCACTAACACTACACATTGCTTTTATTGCAATTTCAGCAAATTGAGGTAGTGGGATTCCTATTTTTTCACATTCTAAAATATTTTCTCTTTTAACAGAAGCTGCAAAATGTTTTTCTTTCATTCTTTTTACAACTGAACTAGGTTTTACAGAAGCAACTTTTTTATCTGGATAAACCATAGTTGTTGCAGTAATTAATCCTGTAATTGTTTCAGAACAAGCAAGTGCAAAGTGAAAAATTGTTGATCTTGGAATTCCTGCTGCAACTTCATTATGCATTTTTATTGCATCAATAATATCAACATCCACTCCTAATGGTTTTAAGATATTTACAGCTTCTAAGCCATGAACTAATGAATCACCATTTGTTATTTCAACATCAATGTCATGAAGTAATCCTGCTAAAGCCCATTTTGCTTCATCCTGATTTAAAAATACAGCTACATCACGCATTACAGCTTCAGATGCAATACAATGAGCAATCATTCTATCGTTTTTAACATACTTTTTTAAAAGTTTTAATGCTTCTACTCTTTTCATATACACGAATTCAGGTTTCAGGTGCGAAAATACAAAACTGAAAAGAAAAACCTATACTGCAAATCAAAAAGAGTTAATTAACAACCAATTAAAATCACGATTAATTAATCCACACTCCTAAATTCCAATTCCTTAATTAAAATACAGTTCAAATAATTATCTTTGCAATAAATAAAAAAAATATATGAGTTCGATAGAATTAAGTGAACAGGAATTAGTGCGCAGACAAGCACTTGAAGAATTACAAAAATTAGGAATTAATGCATATCCTGCTGAGAAGTTTGAAATTAATGCTACAAGTTCTGAAATACTTGCTTTTTACAGCGAAGAATCTAAAAATTACCAGTCTGTTTCTATAGCAGGAAGAGTTATGAGTCGCAGAATTATGGGAAGTGCTTCTTTTGCAGAATTACAAGATGAAAAAGGTAGAATCCAACTATATTTAAATCGCGATAGTATTTGCACTGGCGAAGATAAAACTTTATACAATACTGTATTTAAAAGACTTGTTGACATTGGCGATATTATTGGTGTTACCGGATATGTTTTCACTACAAAAATGGGCGAAATTTCAATTCACGTTAGTGATTTTAAAATATTAAGTAAATCATTACGCCCACTTCCAATTGTAAAAGAAAAAGACGGTCAACTTTTCGATGCATTTACAGATCCAGAACAAAGATATAGAAACAGATCACTTGATTTAATAGTAAATCCTAAAGTTAAAGAGACTTTTGTTAAACGGACAATGGTTGTTAACACCATGCGCAATTACCTTAATGAAAAAGGATATTTAGAAGTAGAAACTCCTATACTACAACCTTTATATGGTGGTGCAGCTGCCCGTCCATTTAAAACACATCACAATGCACTCGACCAAACATTATACATGAGAATTGCTAATGAACTTTATTTAAAAAGGCTTGTTGTTGGTGGTTTTGATGGTGTTTACGAATTTTCTAAAGATTTCAGAAACGAAGGAATGGATCGTTTCCATAATCCAGAATTTACCCAAATGGAGCTTTATGTAGCTTATAAAGATTACTACTGGATGATGGATTTAGTTGAAGAAATGGTTGAAAAAGTTGCTTTAGCGGTAAATGGATCAACACAAATTCAGGTTGGCGATAATCTTATTGATTTTAAACGCCCTTGGAAAAGATATACAATGTACAGTGCAATTCAGGAATTTACTGGTATTGATATCTCAAATATGAACGAAACTGAATTAAGAGAAACTGCTTTAAAACTAAAGGTTGGCATTGACGAAACAATGGGTAAAGGAAAACTTATTGATTCCATTTTTGGCGATACATGTGAAGCTAAATTAATTCAACCAACTTTCATTATGGATTATCCAATTGAAATGTCACCTCTTGCTAAAAAACACAGAACAACCGAAGGTTTGGTTGAACGTTTTGAAGCTATATGTAATAGCAAAGAAATTTGTAATGCATTTTCTGAATTAAACGATCCTATTGATCAACGTCAGCGCTTTGAAGGACAATTAGAATTAGGTAAACGTGGCGACGATGAAGCTATGGTTTTAGACGAAGATTTTTTACGGGCTTTAGAATTTGGAATGCCTCCTACAGCCGGTTTAGGAATTGGAATTGATCGTCTTTCGATGATTATGACTAACTCAAATTCTATTCAGGATGTTTTATTCTTTCCTCAAATGCGAGCAGAAAAGAAAGCTACTAAGGATGATAATGAAAAATATACTGAATTAGGAATTCCTGAAGCATGGGTTGGAGTTATTCAAAAAGCAGGTTATACTACAATTGAACAAGTAAAGAAAGCTAATCCTAACAAATTACACCAGGAAATGTGCGGATTAAATAAAAAACTAAAACTCGAACTTCCTAATCCAAAAATTGAAGAAGTTAAAGCATGGATTGAAAATTAGTTAATTGTTCAAAATATAATAAAACAAAAAACATTCTGTCATTCTTCATTCCGCCGTGGCGGAGTTCAGAATCTAATAAATGATAAACAATTAGATAAACAATATTAAATAATCTATAACAACATGTCCATAGATATTCATGAAGCAAAAACAAAAAGTGACTTAAAGAAATTTGTAAAATTTCCTTTTGAACTTTATAAAAATAATAAATTTTGGGTTCCACCATTAATCAATGATGAAATAAAAGGGCTAATGCCTGAAACTAATCCTGCTTTTGAAAATTGTAAAGCTAAATTCTGGATTGCATATAAAGAAGAAAAAATTGTAGGCAGAATCGGTGCAATTATTAATGAAACGTTTAATGAAAAAACTGGAGAAAAAACTGGACGATTCACACGTCTTGAATTTATTAACGATCATGAAGTTGTTTCATCACTAACTAAAATTGCAGAAAACTGGCTAAGGGAACAGGGCATGAATAAAGTAATGGGTCCTCTTGGATTCAACAACCTTGACCTTCAGGGAATGTTAGTTGAAGGATTTGAATATATTCCTTCAATTGCATCGGTTTATCACATGTCATATTATCTTGAACATCTAGAGAAACTTGGTTACGAAAAGGAAATTGATTGGGTAGAATTTAGGTTAACATTAACTGATACCCCTGTTGACAAGGCAAACCGCGGTGCTGGGCTTATTATGAAACGGTTTGGGATTGAAGTAGTCCATTTTAAGAATATGGCAGAATTACTTCCACATTCTGATGATATTTTTAAAATATTAAATGATGCTTTTAGTGATTTACCTTTTGTTTCGCCATTTTCGCCTAAAATGATGGCTTATTACAAAGAAAAATATATCAAAATCTTTAACCCTGAGTTTGTTAAAATGATTAAACAAAAGGGAGAAATGATTGGTTTTATTATTGGTTTACCAAGTTTATCAGAGGCAATGCAAAAAGCAAATGGAAAACTTTTCCCATTTGGTTTTATGCATATTCTTAAGGCAAGAAAAGGAATAGATGTAATGGACCAAGTACTTACTGGAGTAAAAAAAGATGTATTATCAACTGGTGCAGGTGTAATTTTAATGGCCGAAATTCAGAAACAAATGCTTTCTAGGGGTATGAAATATATTGAGACCACTGGAATATTTGAAACTAATATAAATGCTATTTCCAACTGGAAAAATTACGAACATATTCAGCATAAGAGAAAAAGGTGTTTTAAAAAGATGCTTTAATAATTATTCTTAAATCGTGTTAAGAGGTAAATAAGCAAAAAAGAATTATTGTAACTTGCATCGTGAAAGCACTAGATCAGATAAAGCAAAAAATTGGCAGGTCAAAATTAAAAACCAGCCTTAAAACTCATGAGAGAAATAAATTCTTTCATAATCTTAACACTGCACACAGTATTGGGATTATTTTTGATGCCACTGATCATTCAAATTACGAATCAGCCAGAACATTTGCAAAATTTCTAACAGAGCGCAAAATAAGAATTTACGGGTTAGGTTTTGCCGATAGTAAAGAAGTAATGAACTTTTATTCATACTATACTGGATTTAATTTTTTTACTGCAAAAGACTCCAATTGGCAAGGCATACCAAGTAATCATAACATAAACGATTTCATTAACGAAAAAATTGATATTTTAATAGATTTGCATCAGGGAGAAAATTTTCAGTTGGAATATATTAATGCAATGTCGAAAGCAGAATTTAAAATAGGACCATATACTACAGATCCCAACTACTACGATCTAATGATAGATATAAGCACAAACCCAACTGCTGATTTTCTATGCGATCAGATTAAACACTACCTTTCAATTATAAATAATTCTTAATTATGAAAAGTTTTATAGGCACAGGCGTTGCACTTGTAACACCTTTTAAATATGATAAAAGCGTAGATTATATTTCTTTAGAAAAATTAGTTAACCACGTTATTAATGGCGGTGTAGAATATATTGTTGTAATGGGTACTACTGCCGAAAACCCAACTCTTTCAGCTATTGAAAAAAACTCAATAATAAAATTTATAGTAGAAAAAAATGCTGGCAGAGTTCCTATAGTTCTTGGTGCCGGTGGAGCAGATACCCAAGCAGCTATTGAAAATATTAACAAAGCTGATTTAACAGGAATTGATGCTATACTTTCTGTAACACCTTATTATAACAAACCAAACCAACAAGGTTTATTTGAACATTTTAGTGCAATTGCTAAAAGTTGTCCGTTACCAATTATTATGTACAATGTTCCTGGTCGTACAGGAGTTAATATGACTGCTGCAACAACATTAAAACTTTCAAATACACATAAAAACATTATTGCAATAAAAGAAGCTTCTGGTAACATTGAGCAGATAATGGAAATAATTGAAAAGAAATCATCACATTTTGAAGTTATTTCTGGTGATGACGGTATCACTCTTCCATTAATTTCTGTTGGTTGTATTGGAGTAATCTCAGTTGTTGCGAACTCAATGACTAAAGATTTTTCTGATATGGTAAGGCTTTCGCTTGCCGGGAAATATAATGAAGCAAAAACTCTTCATTATAAACTTTTAGAATTCTCAAGATTAATTTTTGCCGAAGGAAGTCCTGCCGGTATTAAATATGCACTTACATTTCAAGGCATAATTGAAAATCATTTAAGATTACCTTTAGTTCCTGCAAGTAGAGAATTAGAAGAAAAAATTTCAACCTGGATTAAATAATAAAATTAATTTTAAAACATTTCAAAAGAGATTATCCTTTAATTAAGATAGTCTCTTTTTTGTATAAAATTGTGATTTAAGCAAAATTTCAATTTAATACTCTTAAGCAGTTTTTCATTTTTAAATTATAAAATACTTGCTTTTAATTAGTTTTGATTGTATATTTGGTTGCCAAATAATAAAATCATGAAAAAAACTTTATTAAAATGCGCATTAATTTTATTGTTAATTAATCCATTTACAATAAATGCTCAGCTAATAGTAACAGGGAATCTAACGCCAAATCAATTGGTAAACCTTAACTTAGTTTGGGGTGGAATACTTGTAGATACAGTTACAAGCACAAGTCCTGCAAATTGTTTAGGTTCCTTTTTTAATGGAAATACTACAAATCTAGGTATGAATTACGGCTTAGTTATGTCAACCGGTGGCATTACTAATATTCCTAATGCAAATGGATATTTTTTAAGCAATTCCTTGAGTGGTGTTGGCGATCCAGTTCTAGAATCTCTTTCGGGTGGTTTTACATCATACGATGCTGTAGTATTAGAATTTGATTTTGTTCCTTTTTCAACACCTGTTATGTTTAAATATATTTTTGGTTCAGAAGAATACCCAGAATATGTTTGTTCAAACTTTAATGATGTTTTTGGTTTCTTTGTTTCTGGTCCAGATCCTTTAGGAGGAAATTATAATAATCTCAATGTCGCAAGAATTCCAAATACAACTCTTCCTGTTTCTATAAATTCTGTTAATGGAGGCATTACTGGCACATACGGAAGTACAGCAGGCTGCACATCATTATCAAATTCTGCTTATTATGTAGCAAACACAGGTTCTACAATTTGCTTTGATGGTTTTACAGTTCCATTATTAGCTTCTTTTAATGTTGTTCCTTTTCAACAATATCATATAAAATTAGCTGTTAGCGATATTGGAGATGGCGCCTATGATTCAGGAGTATTTTTAAAAAGAAATAGCTTTTTCACTAATGCAGTTAAATTAGAGACTTCGAATACTGTACAAAATGGAACAAATAAAGCAATTGAAGGATGTGCTTCCGGTATTTTTGAATTTTCTATTCACGATCCAGCACCTCAAAATGACACTATTTATTATAGTATTGATGGTACAGCAGTAAATGGAGTTGATTATGATTTAATTCCATCATATGTGGTTATACCTGCAGGTTCCGATTCTGTACTATTAAATATTAATGCTCACTCTGACGGAATTAACGAAGGTACTGAAACTATTATCCTTCATGTACAGGTTTCTCCTTATGGCACACAAGATATTTCATTAAATATTTCAGACAGTTATTTATTCAGTGCAAATGCTTCAGAAAACCAAACAATTTGCACAGGACAGACTATTTCATTATCTGCAACTGGTGGATTAAATTACTTATGGAACACAACTGATACAACCGATACAATATTTGTTTCTCCAACAACTAACACAACATATTATGTAGAAATTTCGGATTCTATTGGTTGTATTAAAAATGATAGTGTAATTATATCTGTTTATAATGGGATTCCAACTTCTGGTTTTGAATTTGTTGAGAATGGATTTGCACAAGTTTCATTTTATGATTTATCATTAAACGGAACTTCATGGAATTGGAACTTTGGTGACGGTAGTTATAGTATTGAACAAAATCCAACACACAATTATTCTTCAATAGGGAATTATTTGGTTCAACAAATTGCACAAAATAGTTGTGGTGCCGATACTTCTGATCAATATATTTCAGTATTACTAGGCATTAATTCAAATGAATTATTATCTGAAATTAAAATATATCCAAACCCTAATTCAGGAAAATTTTTAATTGAATTTGATAATGAAATTAAAAGTAATTGCAAATTAAATATTTATAATATGCTTGGTATGAAATTATTTGAAACAGACATAAAACAACATACAAAATCAAAAGAAATTAATTGTACTTGTTTAAAAGATGGAATATATTATTATCAAATTAATAATGAAGATTTTAATTTAAAAGGAAAGATAATGATAGAAAATAATAGCCTAAAGTAATTTACTTTATTGCTTCGTATATTACATCTAATACTTTATTACGAACCCCAAGACTATTTATTTTTTTGTTTTCGGCATCAGGATAAACCCTGTTTGAAAGAAAAACATAAACTAATTCATTTTCAGGGTCAACCCAATAACATGTACCTGTAAAGCCTTGATGACCAAAAGTTTTTAATGAAACATATTTTGATACAGGTGAATCTTTAGATTTATCTGGTTCAGGTTTATCAAAACCTAATCCTCTCCTATTCTTTGGACAAAACTGACAGGAAGTAAAATCTTTTACAGTAGATTTTTCAAAATATTTTATACCGCCATATTCACCATCCCATAGTAACATCTGACAAATTTTTGCAACATCATTTGTATTTGAAAATAATCCTGCATGACCAGCTACTCCACCCATTAAAGCAGCTCCCTGATCGTGAACATAACCCCATACAGTTTGTTTTCTAAATAAACTATCTTTTTCTGTTGGAACTATTTGAGTTTTAGCAAATCTTTTTAATGGATTATATCCCATTGTTACAGTACCTAATCTTTTATAAATTATACTATCAGAAGTATAATCCAAAGGTTTATGAGTTAAAGCTTCCGTAACAGAGTGCATTAAATAAAAACCTAAATCAGAATATTTATATTCTTTTGTTGGCAGTAATTTTGAATTATAAATTTGCTTATAAATTGAATCTTTATAAGAATTAAGTATATACATACTATCAGCAACCTGCATCATTTTTTTCTTTTCCGGCAAAAAAGAAAAATATGTTTTTCTTTTAGCTTCTGTTGCTATCAAACCAGGATAAAAAGGAATCCAAGGAACTAATTCAGCCTGATGTGTAAGTATATCTTTAACAAGTAAATTTTCTTTATCTGTTCCTTTTAATTTTGGTAAATAATAACCCAGATTTTTATTGTAATCAAACTTTTTTGCATCAAATAAATTCATTAATACTAATGTAGTGGATAATGTTTTTGTCATTGATGCCAAATCATATAAATCATTATTATTTACCGGAAAAGTATTATCATAAGTATAATACCCATATGATTTATTAAAAATAACCACGCCGTCTTTTGCAACTAATACCTGGCAACCAGGTGTAGCATGTCGTTCAATTGCATCATTTATTATTGAATCAATAGGTAGCAGATTTTTATTTTTTATTCCTACTTCTTCAGGAATAGAATATTTTAACCTAACCGGCTTGCCAGTTTCAATACCAAAACCATATGGAAAATCGGGAGACGCATTTACTGGCAAATGACCTTTTGCCGAAATGCCTCCAAATAATAACTGTGGCGCTACTTCAGCAGGATAACGTGTATCATCATAACCAATAAGAATAGCTTTTATTTTCTTAATGTTAGTAATTCGAGAAAGACTATATGGACTAGCAAAAAGGTTTAATACTACATTATTTGAATCGGCTAAAGATTTAACAAAATCAATACTTTGATCGGTAAAATTAAATGTACGGAAAGAATAACGATTAGTCTGTTTTAATGACACTATTACAAGGTTAAAATTCTTAAGAGTGTCTTTTAATTGTTTAAGTTCAGCTACTGTCAAATCTTTTTCAATATTAAACTGGCTTACTGGTGCATATAAATTTAAACTTTCCTGAAATATTCCTTTCTCTGTTTTTCCAAAGAATACTGAAGCAATTTTTAAAGTATCAAGTCTGTTAAATGGAATAATATTTTTTTCGTTTCTGACTAATGTTAAAGAATTTTCTGTTAACCTTCTATTTAAAAGTTCATCTTCAGGTGTAAATAAATCTTTCATCAAATTAGCAGTATCAACATATTGGCATTTATCAAGCCCTGCCCATTGTTTCACCTGAAGTATTCTTTTAACATGTACATCAATATCTTGCTCGCAAATAATATCATCTTCAATTGCTTCTTTTATTAATCTAATTCCCCAAGGTACTTCCTCGGGACATAATAATATATCATTTCCAGCAAGTAAGGCTTTTAATGCAGCTTCACCTGGTTTAAAATATTTGGTAATACCTTTCATATTTAAACCATCAGTAAAAATAAGTCCTTTAAAATGCATTTCATTTCTAAGCAAACCATTTATAACAACAGGCGAAAGACTAGTAGGACTTTTGCTATTTGGATTAAGAGCAGGAACTTCTAAATGTGCAACCATCATTCCACCAATTCCTTTATTTATAAGTTGCCTGAAAGGAAAAAGCTCCAAACTATCCAATCTTTTTCTAGTAAACCCAATATAAGGTAAATCGCTATGAGAATCTGTTTTTGTATCACCATGTCCCGGAAAATGTTTTCCAACTGCAAGCACATGCATCTCCTGTTGTCCGCGCATATACTCATAAGATTTTTCGACAACCATTTTTTTATTGTCGCCAAATGATCGCATGTTAATTACCGGATTCAATGGGTTATTATTAACATCGAGCACAGGAGCAAAATTAATTTGTATTCCCATTCGCTGCATCTGACGCCCAATGGCTTTTCCCATCTGATAAATTAAATCTTTATCTTCAATTGCACCAAGTTGCATCTGCAAAGGAAATCTCATTGTAGAATCAACACGCATAGATAAACCCCATTCTCCATCAATACTCATCAACAAAGGAACATTTGAAAGTTCCTGTAATCTATTTGACATATTCGCCAACTTATAAGGATTGGCCGATTTAAAGAATATTATTCCACCTACTTTATATTTTGAAACAAGCTCTTCTACTTCTTCATAATGTTTTTGATTTTTATCAGGATAAGCAGAAACCATAAAGAGTTGTCCAATTTTCTCATCAAGTGTAAGTGTTTTAAGAACAGAATCAGCCCATGCTTCAGATTTTTGAGAATAAATTTTAAAAGGAACTACTATTTCATCAATAGGTTCAACCGGCACATTATCAGACGAACGAAAGCCTGAGAACGAACTAAGTATTCCAGGAAATAATAATATAAACAGCCAGCGCTTCACAAAAATTGATTTTTAACAAAGATATAGTAATAGATATGCGATGTATATAACGTAATAATTAGTTTTTAACATACAAAAGTTAAAAGATTTTTTAGCTTCCTAAAGGTGGTTTACTGTCAGGTCAAAAGACCTGGCAGTATTCTAAATTACTAGTCCAAAAGGGGTCATGTTGAGGCTCTCTAAACATGCGTGAGGGAATGTGTACACATCCTTCGAGTGCCTCAGGATGACAGAGTGTTGTAATATTAAAATGGACTATGCATTATTTCAATTTAGTTAAACAAGTCATTTTTTTGATATCAGGTCTTTCGACCTGACAGCAATAGAACATCAATATAAAAATTATATATTTGTACAAATAAATTACAATCAGAAATAATGTTTGGATTACAATCAGCATCAATAAATAGTGTCATTCTTCATAAGGTAGGAAATAAAACAGCAAATGAAGGAATTAAAATTTCTAAATCAGAACTAGCATTAAATGATGATTTAAAAGAAATTCTTAAAAGATATTTTCTTACAGCTTTTAAATCTGAAGAATTTTTTAATCTTAGCCATGAAAGCGAATTAAAGCTTAATGAAATTTATTCATTTGCTTCTGAAATATTTGAAAATCCTGAATGCCTTTATGAACAAAGCAAAAGCATTACAAAGCATTTATATGAACAATCAACACATCCTAAAGTAAAAGAAGGAGAATTTTATGTAGTATATTTTAATAATGCCATTATAGAAGGGGAGCAAATTGATTTAATAGGATTATTTAAATCTGAAAACAAAGACACCTTCTTAAAAGTATCGCAATTGAAAGATAATTTTGATATTAACTTTGAAGATGGTATAAATATTAACAAACTTGATAAAGGATGCTTAATTTTTAACAAAGAGAAAGAAAAAGGTTATTTAGTATCAATTGTAGACAACAGCAGCAAAGGTAATGATGCTCAATATTGGAAAGACGACTTTTTAAATGTAAAACCAAGAACAGATAATTTCTTTAACACAAACAATATTTTAACATTATGTAAGAATTTTGTTTTAGATAAATTACCTGAAGAATTTGAAGTAAGCAAAGCTGACCAGGCTGATTTACTTAACAAATCAGTAAAATATTTTCAAAAAAATGATACTTTCAGTATGAATAATTTTACTGATGAAGTTATTGAAGATCCTAAAGTTATTGCATCATTTAATAATTTCCGCAGAGAGTTTTCTGATGATTTTGACATTCCAATTGAAGATGAATTTGGAATATCATCGCAAGCTTTAAAAAAGCAACAACGTGTATTTAAAAGCGTAATTAAGTTGGATAAAAACTTTCATATCTATATTCATGGCAATAAAGAATTAATTGAAAAAGGATATGATGATGCAACCGGAATGCATTATTATAAAATGTTTTTCAGAGAAGAAAATTAAAGGTATAAGAATCCATCTTTGGAACCTTTTTGATTTATAAACTCACAGTATTAGTAGCTCCGAATTACTGATGGTGAAATAAGTTTTCGCTTATGAAAATTAATAATGTTTACTTTGCTTCAATAACAAATTCTGTTCTTCTGTTTAAAGCACGTCCTTCTGCAGTTTCATTAGTTGCAATTGGTTTTGTTTCTCCATAACCTCTAGCCGAAACTATACGGCTTTTATCTAAACCCATCAAAACAAGATATTCGCTAACAGCCTTTGCTCTTTTCTCGCTTAAAGCTTGATTAGTTTCATCTTTGCCATCATTATCAGTATGTCCGTATATCGAGATCTTAATTTGAGTATTCTCTTGTAAATATTCTAAGAAATTATCAAGAACTACCAGAGTAGACTTTTCAAAAACAGCTTCAGCAAAAGAAAAATAAACATTATTAAGCTTTACAGTTGCACCAACTTCCACTGGTTTTACTTCGAAATTTACTTTTACAGGTTCTTCTTTTTTTATCTCTTTAACTTTAATATACTCTGATGTAAAAGCATATTCCTTCTTTTTAACCGTCATTATTAATTCAGCATCTGGCTTATCAACAGAAATCGCCACAGCATATTTTCCTGTCATTTTATCAACCATGCCTTCTGTTACCCTATTTGTTTTAACATCTTTTATTTCAACTTTTGCATCTTGTACAGCTTCACCCTCGCTATTTTTAATCTCTCCTTTAATAATTGCAATTTCTTTTGGTCTGGCTTCTTCATATAAATCAAAAGAATAAATATCCCACCCCTCAGAGCCTTGCAATTTGTTTGAAGAAAAATATGCTTTCTTTCCAAAAGTACTTACAATAAAACCTAACTCATCACCCTCGGTATTTATAGGATATCCAATATTTTTGGGTTCTGTCCATTTTCCATCAGCCTTCATTTTTGAATAATAAATATCATATCCACCTAATCCATCTCTGCCATCAGAAGAAAAATATAATGTCTGGCTATCGCTATGAATATATGGCGATTTTTCATTTCCTTGAGAATTTATAACATTACCCAAATTAACAGCAGGCTTCCAAATTCCATCATCTCCCATTTTCGACATCCAAATATCGCTGGTTTGTGAAGCCTGATCATCTAAATCAAAACCCAAATTACCTGGCCTTATACTCGAAAAATAAAGTGTTTTTCCATCAGAAGAAATAGATGGCTGACTTTCCCACGAACGTCGTCCATTAATTGCCCCTCCCATATTTTTTAATGCAGTCCATTCGCCATCTTCATAATCCGATACCCAAATATCACAAAACTGATTATTTTCGCATATTGTTAAATATAAATGATTATTATCTATTGTTATAGAAATAGCTCCCTGACTATTGTTTTTATCATTAAATGGGGTAGACATTGATTTAACATTACCAAACATTTCTTCAAGAGAAGAAAGCTTGCTAGTACGATCAGCCATTGTAAACTCATCAACACGCTGAACATTACCCAAATCACTTTTTTTATTATATCGATGAGTAAAAAAAGCAATCTCACCATCAGGACTTATAAGTGGTAAAAACTCATCTTCTGCAGTATTTAATCCTTTTACTTTTACCGGATTAAACGGCACAGGCTTAGATAACAATTCATTGTATGTTTTAATACGCTTTAATATAGATTCAGCTTCAGGCTTAAATTGCGACTGTTTACTATTTGCTATAAATTTATCAATATATAATTGTGCATTTTTAAAATCTTTTGAAATGTAATATCTCTTACCTACTTCATAACTTGCCCTATAATTATCAATTGAAGGACAATTCTCAGCTGCTTTTTTAAAATATTCAATAGACCTATTTCTATATTGTAAAGATTGGCCAGCATCATTTGTTCTTTCTGAACGAGTATTATTTATATCTGCTAACATTAAGTAAGCAGCTGCATAACCTTCTTCAATTTTTACTGTTTCAATTAGTAATTTATATCCTAAATCGGGATTTCCTTTTTTGAAACTTTCTTGTGCAGACTCAAATATTTTCTTGGCTTTTTTATCAACTTCTGGACAACCATCTTCATCATCCTGAGCATATAAATTACCGGTAAATAATAAAGAAAATACCGCTACAATTACTATAAAACACTTTACAAATATTCTATATAGAAACATTATTTCTTTTTTGCTTCTTCTATCAATTTATCACCTTCGGCTTTAGCCTTAGCTTTTACTTTATCTGATTCCTGCTGCGCCTGTTGCAATTTCAAATCAGACTCCGATTTGGCTTTATCCTGAATACCTTGAGCCTTCTTTTCAGCTTCTTCGCGAAGTTTTTTAGCAGGTTCTTTTGCAAGTTTTTCAGCAATAGGTCCTTTTGATTTTGCTTCACTTAACAACTTATCTGCTGCAGCATTTCCTTCGGAACGAACTTTATCGGCAGCAACTTTTGCAGCATCGTTAATTTGTTTAGCGCCTGTTTGTGCAGCATCCAAAAGTTTTTGAGTTTGAACATCTGCTTCTTTCATTATTTTATCAGCTTGCTCTTGTGCTTTTCTTACTGCTTCAGCTTTAACTTTATCAACCTCTTCATTAATTTTATCTACAACCTGATCTTTAACATTATCAACTGCACCTTTTGCCTGGTCTTTTAAATTAAATTTTATTTCGGGTTTAGTTAACGGACCAGTTATTAAACCTTTCACATCAATGAATTCTGGCATTTTAATATTCAACCCCAAATTACCTGCCTGCGAAGTCAGATTCCCTAACAATTCGTTAGCTGCGCTACCAAGCTCAGAAGATGGAATTTTAAAATTCATAGCATAATCTGCAATTTGATCTAAACCTTGTTTTCCTCCAAATTCCATTTCAGTTTTTCCAACCTTAGTAACGAAAGGTTCTATTTCAATATTGCCATCAACAATTTTAAATTTTAAATTCGCATTCTGAAGAGTTAAATTTTTGTATTTATCGGATTTAATTAATTTCGAAAGTTTATCAAGTGCTTCAACATTACTCAATGTTAGCGATTTTGTATTTAAACTACCTGCGCCATTAATTGTCTTCATTTCCGGAGCCATTTCATGTGTTAATTTTCCACTAAAACTAAGTGCTAATGAAATTTTACCGGAACATTTCTCGGCAATAGGAGCTATTTTTTTAATTGTTTCGAATGACTCGAATGTCTTTTTTACATCAAATTCATTTATTTCCATTTTCATATCAACTTCAGGATTAGGTGAGCCTTTTGTTGAATAAAATCCAGAAAGCAACATTGAACCATCTAACAATTGCATATTTAATCCATTCAAATCAACTTTCCCATCTCTAATAATTATAGAACCTTTAGTATTTTTAATTTCAAGTTTATCATATAACATATTACCAATGGAAGAATTTAAAACAAAGTCAACATTCTCTGGAACCTCAAATGCGGTTAAAGAAGATGTATCAGCAGCTACTGGTTCTGTTGTTACAGCGGTTGTTGTTTCACCGCCCATAAGCTGATTAATGTTAAGATTTTGCGAATTAAAATTAAATTCTCCTTTTATTAATTCATCTTTAAAAACATAAGCTAAGAAATTTTCAATTTTCCCATTCATAGCAAAGTCGCTACTGCCCATTTTTGCATTAAAACTTTTCAAATCGAAATACTTTGGAGTAACTTCCATAGAAGCAATTTCAATATTTACAGGTGCAGAAAGTGAACTGCTAGCATAATTTATTCCAGTTAAATCAATAGTTCCTTTCGCTTTAAAATCTTCATATTTCTCTTGTTCAATCATCGACATTCTTCCAGCAAATTCAACGTCAGCTTTAATTACACCAGCTAAAGAAGCATCTTCAATTGGCATAAATGATTTGACCTTTGTTAAATCAACTACACCTTTTATCATTCCATCCATATTTGCATCGCTAACTGGTGTTGTAACTATTAAGCGCATATCAAATGGACTACCAGCTAAATCAACATGAAATTTTTTAATATTTATATTGGTATTATCAGGTTGGCCGTCTTTGTTATCAACTGCCATATCTATATTAATATTTTCGACAGAAGCAGGAAGACTTGGATATTTAAAACTACCATTTTCAACAACAAGTTTAACTCCAAAACCAGGCATTGTTTTATCATTATACATTCCCTTTACATTTCCACTAAATCCCATTTTACCTGAAGTTTTAATATTTGCAAAATCGTTCATATAAACTGTTGGAATTAGCGAAAGAAGGTTTTTAAAATCAGTTTTCTTGGCTTCAAAACTAAGGTCTAACAATATATCATCAGTTGGCATTGCAACCGAACCATTAAATGCAAGTTCTATTTCGTTCAATTTTGCAGTATTATCTTTAAAAGTATATTTTGAATTTGCAAGATCAGCATCAATATTGGAGTTTAATTCAACTTTTGCTTTATTTATAAATTTCATTCCTTCATACGCAAAAACAAGCGAATCAAGAGATGCTTTTGTTTCTATAGTTGAAAAAGCATCTGTTAAATCACCTTTAAGTATAAAACTCAAATTCTGAAAACTTGTAAAAACACCTAAATCGTTATCATCATATATTACATTTCCATTAATAATTTCAAATTTATTTAAAGCTAATTTAAAACTAGAAGTAGTTGTATCTGTTGTAGAAGTAGTATCGGTATAAGCTTTCATTATATCCCAATTTGCTTTGCCACCTTTTAAAACTTTTACATGAACTATTGGTTTATTAAGTTCAATTCCTTTAATTTTAATTTCATCTCCAAAGACCGAGAAAAGATCCAGCTCAGTTGCAAGTTTATCAAACCTTACAAGAGTATCTTTTTCAAAATCACCTGTTCCTATAACAATTAAATTATTAAGACTAAGAGTTAAATTTGGAAAACTATGAAAAATTCCAAGATCAATTTCGCCAAAATCTACTTTTGCATTAAGGCTATTATTAATCTCTTTTTTTGCCATTTCTATTATCTTGTCTTTAAAAATAATAGGTAAAGCAATTAATAATGCGAGTAGAATAAGAAACGTTATTCCGGTTATTTTTAAAAATTTTTTAAGAATTTTCATAGATCTGTCTTTTAGGTTTTGACTGTAAAAATAATATTTAATTGTTTCAAAAAACGAGATATTTGAAATCAATTTTTAATGAATTATAAATAATTCATATTCTAATACCAACAACAACTATATCATCAGTCTGCTCGCTATCTTGTTTCCAATTATTAAATGCATATTCAAGAAAAGCTTCCTGTTCAGAAATATCCATTGTTTCCATAGTTAATAATAATTCCTTGAAACGTCTTTTGTTTAGTTTCTTATTATTCTCTCCACCAAATTGATCAATATAACCATCAGAAAACAAATAAAATGTATCATTAATTTGTAAATCAATTTCTTTTTGTTCGAAAAGTTTCTCAGCCCCACCATAAAAACCAATTGGATTTCTGTTTCCTTTAAATTCAATTATTTCACCATTTCTAACAAGTATCATTGGTCTGAAAGCACCTGCAAAAACAGCTTTAGATTTATCTTTATAGAATTTACAAAGCGAAATATCCATACCATCGGAAGCCAGATAATCTTTACCAGAATTTAATTCTTTGTGCAATTCAATATCTAATTCATAAAGAATTTGTGCAGGCTCGCAAAAATTGCAACCATCAATTACATTTTTTAATAACGAATTTGCAAGAACTGACAATAACGCTCCAGGCACACCGTGCCCTGTACAATCAACTGCAGCAATATAAAAAGCATCGCTCTTTTCATAAAACCAGTAGAAATCGCCGCTAACAATATCTTTTGGCTTATACAAAACAAATCCACCACTAAATAGTTGCTCAATAAGTTGTTTTGGAGGCAATATAGATTGCTGAATTCTTTGAGCATAATTAATACTTTCGAGCATTTCGGCGTTATGTTGCGATAAAATAGCATTTGCTTTTAATAATTTTTGTTCTGCGATTTTACGTTCTGTTATATCATAACCTATAGCAACCATAGTATTTTCAGGTCCTACAGTTGTATTCCAAAGTATCCATTTATTTTTTCCAGATGATGTTTTAAGCAACCGTTCATAAGGCTGAGGAAAAAAACCTTTTTGACATTCGGAAAACATTTTTTTTGAAATATTTTTAACAATAGCTATTTCCTCTTTACTATTACGGGTAAGATCCCACCAAGCTTCACCCAATAATAATTTTGAATCATATCCAAGTACTTTTAAAGATGACGAGCTCACATAATCAACACTTCCTTGCTCATTAACAACGATCACGAGTGTACTTAATTTTTCCAATATTAATTCAGATAATTCCTCCATAAAAAATTTGATTAAAAAATAATAACCTAAGAAAACGTGTAATTTTCCTCTAAAATTTAAACAACAAACAACTTTTAGATTACCAATTACAATGCGATGGTTTTCGCATATTATGGTTAATGGCAAAAATACGCCACCCCATGCAATTCGAATGAATGCAATAGGATAAATGGGTATTATTTATTAACGAATGTACCATTGGAGCGACAAAGGTAAAAAAAAAATCAGAAAAAAAATAAGAAAAAATTAGTTCAATGCTATAGGTTGATTTTCAACAATCTCTTCTTCCTCATCTTCCGCATCAAGATCAATTGCATCTTTAAGCATATTTTTTGTATTAACACGCTTTTCGAGAGTAAGAAGTATTGATGGTAACAAAAGTAAATTAGTAACAAGTGCACTAAGTAGAGTGATTGAAATTAATGTTCCCATTGCCGCAGTGCCACCAAAACTTGAAACAATAAAAATTGCGAATCCAAAGAACAAAATAATGTTGGTATATATCATACTTAAACCAACTTCTTTTACTGTATTGAAAATAGAATTTGACCCGGAACCTTTTTTCAATTGCTGTCTATATTCTGTTAATATATATATAGTTCCATCGGAAGCCAAACCAAATGCAATACTAAAAATAAGAATAGTTGAAGGTTTAAAAGGTATATTAAAATAGCCCATTATTCCTGCTGTAACAACTAGCGGAATTAAACATGGAATTTTAGAAAGCACTATAATTAATACAGACCTAAACAGTACCATTCCTATTAATAAGATTAACCCAATTGCAATTAAAAGACTAATAAAAAGATGTCTAAATAAATAGTCGTTTCCCTTTAAAAAAACAGCACTCTGCCCGGTAAAGCTTACATGATATTCTTTAGGATCAAAAATACTATCAACCTTTGGCCTTAAATCGTTCATTATTTCTTTTATACGAACAGAACCTACATCAGCCATCTGAAAACTAACTCTAGTATAACGTTTTGTACTATCAAGAAAAGCCTTGAACTTACTATCATTTCCAGAAACAGTAGAAATATATTTTTTCATTTTATTCAGTTCCAAAGGTGGAGGTAACTGATAAAATTTAAGTTTTCCATCATTGTATGCCTGAAAAGCAAATCTTAAAGCTTCAACCACTGACAATGGCTTTGAAAATTCTGGATGTTCGTTTACAACTTTCTGAAGTTTCTTAATTTTATAAAGCGTTTTAGCATCATCAGCAAAAACACCTTTATCTTTCTTAGTGTCTATAAGAATTTCAAACGGTAAAACTCCATTAAAATTCTTTTCAAAAAAACGAAGATCAGTATAAATTGGATCCTTTTTAGGAAGATCGTCAACAACATATCCAATTTTTTTAATATTGAATATTCCCAAGCCACCAATAATAGTAATTGTAGCAATAACAATATAAATTATTGTTCTTCTATTATGAACCAAAAAGTTGACTTTATCAATTATATAATTAATCCTTTTACCAGATAAATGATTTTTCTTTTCGAGATTTGGAACTGGAAGAAAGCTTAAAATAATTGTCAAAAATGCTAAAGCAACAAAATACGATGCTATAACATTTATTGCTGCTACAACCCCGAACTCAACGAGTAATGAGCTATTTGTAAAATAAAAAACTCCAAAACCTACAGCTGTAGTAATATTAGCTAAAAAATTTGACAAACCAACTTTTCTAACCATCATGCTTAATGCACGCATTTTATTACCATGTCTACGAAGTTCGTCCTGATATTTATTTGTAAAAAATATACAATTTGGCAAACTAATTACTGTAATAAGAGGAGGAATCATTGATGAAAGAATAGTTATCTGAAAGCCAAATAAGTGTATCGTACCAATTGACCATATAAGACCTATAGCAACAACAATTAATGAATATCCAACTACTCTAAATGAACGGAAAAACAAATAAAGAATTAATGCAGTAACTAAAATTGCAAGAATAAGAAACAATTCCATTTCATTTGAAACGGTTTTCATAAACCTTGTACGAATATATGGCAAACCAGAAAAATGAAGTTCAACTTTATGTTTTGCTGAAAATTTATCAGCACTTATTCTAATATTCTCAACTATATCAAGACGATCTTTTGAATTTAACTTTTTATCATCAAAAGTTATAGCCATTAATGTTGTATTGGTCTCTTTATTGATAACTAAACCTTCATAAAAGGGTAATGAAAGAATTCTTTCTTTTATACTGTCTAATTCTTTCTGAGTAGATGGCTTCTCATTAATAAGTTGTTTAAATTCAAACTTACTTAAACTATCATTTTTTGTTACATTATATAAATTAGCAATTGAAAGAACTTCTTTAATTCCATTTATATTTTTAATTTCTTTTCCTAAATCATAAAAATCATTGAACTTAGAAAGTTCGAAAATGTTTGAATCCTGTATACCAATAACCATTACATTTCCATCCTCACCAAACATTCTCTTAAATGAGTTATAATCAACCATTGCCTCATCATCACCGGGAAGAGGTTTTACAAAAGTATATGAAAGCTCTATTTTACTAGCTTGCCAAGCCATAAAAACAGTAATGGCAAGTAAGATAAGAAGAATTGCAACTCTGTTACGAATAATTAAACTTGCTATAGCACCCCACATTTTTTCTAAAGGTTATAAGGGCTGCAAAGTTAAAACATTTTTATTGCCTTATATAATATTGAAAAAGTTTTTTTACAGTTAAATATCAAGCAGTTAAATTTTACATCCTAATTATCTGCTAATTAATCACAATTCTCAATACTTATAAAATTTTATTATAACAGGCTCTAAAATAACATCATTTATTGTATGACTATTTAAATAAGATTAAAATTACTACTATTTTTATAAAATTTTTATAATGAAAAAAAATCACACACTGATTTTCAAATTTATATTGTGCATTAACTTTTTATTGGTTTTAAATTCATGCCAGGTTAGTCGTTTTATTTTTTACAATTTTGCAGATATCAAAGACTATAAAAAGTTTCCTTCACGATCTTTAAAAAATGATTCTGTTATTTTCTACTTTTCAAAATCAAAAACAGAGAAAATTCCTGAATTTGTAACAACGTCTAACGATAAAAATATTTACTTCGACGATTATTTAGAATCAAATAAAACCGTTGCTTTTTTAATTATACAAAACGATACCATTAAATACGAAAAATATTTTAATGGTTATGATAAGACTTCTGTTACAACTTCTTTTTCTGTTGCAAAATCAATAACATCAATATTAATTGGATGCGCAATAGATGATGGCTATATAATATCAACCGGAGAGCCAATTACTAATTATATACCTGAGTTAAAGAATAAAAATCTGGACAATGTTACAATAAAGCATTTATTGCAAATGACATCTGGAATTAAATTTAACGAAAGCTATTTTAATCCTATTAGCGATGCAGCAATTTTCTATTACGGAAGAAATTTAAGAAAAGCCATTTCGAAAATGAAAATGGAATCTGAACCTGGAAAAAAATTTGAATATAAAAGTGGAAATGCACAATTACTTGGGTTGATTTTAGAAAGATCTTTAAAAACAAAAACTATAACACAATACTTTCAGGAAAAACTATGGAAACCGTTGGGAATGGAATACGAAGGTAGTTGGAGTATTGATAGAAAAAATAACGGTTTAGAAAAAACATTTTGCTGCATAAATGCCAGAGCAAATGATTTTGCAAAAATTGGTAGATTATATTTAAATAATGGTAACTGGAATGGGAAACAAATAGTTCAAGAAAGTTGGGTAAATGAATCTACAAAAATAGACACAACAAATGGCAGTAAATGGTATTACCAAAATCAATGGTGGATAACAAATTACAAAGGAAATTATATGGCTCAGGGATTCCTTGGTCAGTTTATTTATGTTTGTCCTTCAAAAAAACTTATAATAGTAAGAATGGGAAAAAAGGATGGCAAAATTGAATGGTGGAAATTTCTAAATTCAATTGCTGATAAATATTAGTTTAATCTATCAAACTTTCAACTTTAAGTACTCTAAGCACTTTCAATATTTTAGTTATTTAGAATCTATATGTATAATATTTTTTTATAAACACTGTCATTAAACATATTTGCCTTTTCAAGCGAAATATTAATTTTGAGGAAAATTAAATCATAATATTCAACTAAGATAAAGAATATGGCAAAAGTGAAAGGAGCAATTGTAGTTGACATTGAAAAATGCAAAGGCTGCAGCGTGTGTATTCCTGCATGCAATCAAAACGTTATACTACTTGCAAAAGAAGTTAACGGAAAAGGATATCAATATGCTTATATGGAAAACCCAGAAGCTTGCACAGGCTGTGTAAACTGTGCAATTGTATGTCCAGATGGGGTAATAACAGTTTACCGCACAAAAGTAGAAGCATAAAAATTAATCGAAAAAAAAGAAAGCAATGGGCGAATTAAAATTAATGAAAGGCAACGAGGCTGTAGCCGAAGCTGCTATAAGAGCTGGTGCCGATGGTTATTTCGGTTATCCTATAACTCCGCAATCGGAAATTATGGAATATTTAATGACCGAGAAACCATACGAAACTACTGGTATGGTTGTATTACAAGCAGAAAGTGAAGTTGCTGCTATAAATATGGTATACGGCGGAGCATCTTGCGGAAGAATGGTAATGACTTCTTCTTCAAGTCCTGGTATAAGTTTAAAAATGGAAGGTATTTCATATTTAGCTGGTTCAGAATTACCTGCTGTAATTGTAAACGTAGTTAGAGGTGGACCTGGATTAGGAACAATTCAGCCCTCTCAATCTGATTATTTTCAAGCTACAAAAGGTGGCGGGCATGGCGATTACAGAATGTATGTACTTGCTCCTGCTTCAGTTCAAGAAATGAGCGACTTTGTAAAAATCGGATTCGAAATGGCTTTTAAATATCGTAACCCTGTTATGATTTTAAGCGATGGTGCAATTGGTCAAATGATGGAAAAAGTTGTTCTTTTTGATCCAATTCCACGTCGTACTCCAGAAGAAATAGAGAAACAATGCCCATGGGCAACAGTAGGCAAACCAGAAAGTCGTAAACGAAATATTATAACATCACTTCTTTTAGATTCTCATGAGCAAGAACAACATGTATTCAAACTCAGAGATAAATATGAGAGAATGCAAAAAGAAGATGTTAAGTTTGAAAAAATACAGTGCGATGATGCAGAATATTTATTTGTAGCTTATGGTTCAAGTGCTCGTATATGCCAAAAAGCAGTAGATATTGCACGCGCACAAGGAATAAAAGTTGGACTCTTCCGTCCAATTACACTATTCCCTTTCCCATCTGTGGAATTAAAAAAACTAAGTTCTCAGATTAAAGGAATTTTATCTGTTGAAATGAGTCTTGGCCAAATGATAGAAGACATTAAACTTGCTGTTGAATGCAGAGTTCCAGTAAATCATTTTGGAAGAACAGGTGGAGTTATTCATTCACCAGGTGAAGTTTTTGAAGCATTAAAATCTACTTATTTAGGAGGATAAAAATATGGATATTAAAGATATAATAAAACCAGAAAACATCGTTTACCAAAAAACGAAACTTTTTACAGAAAAACCTCTTTCATACTGCCCAGGTTGCGGACATGGAACTGCGCATCGTATGTTACTTGAGGTATTAGAAGAAATGAATATTCAAGACAAAACTGTTGGTATTGCTCCAGTTGGTTGCTCAGTACTTGCTTATGAATTTTTAGATATTGATATGCAACAAGCTGCACATGGTCGCGCTCCTGCAGTTGCAACAGCGGTTAAAAGGTTAATGCCTGATAAATTTGTATTCACTTATCAAGGTGACGGAGATTTAGCTGCTATTGGTACAGCTGAAACAATTCATGCTTGTAACCGTGGCGAAAATTTCACCATGATTTTTATTAATAACGGTATCTATGGAATGACAGGTGGACAAATGGCTCCAACAACACTTCCAGGAATGAGAGCATCTACATGCCCATTTGGTCGCGATACCGAGATTATGGGAAATCCATTAAAAATTACTGAGCTTTTGGCTCAGCTACCTGGTGTATATTATGTTACACGTCAAGCTGTTCACACACCAAATGCAGTTCGTAAAACTAAAAAAGCTTTAAGGAATGCATTTGAATATCAAAAATTAAAAAAAGGAATTTCTTTTGTTGAAATAGTTTCAAATTGTAATTCCGGATGGAAAATGACTCCAAACCAATCTAATAAATGGATGGAAGATAACATGTTCCCATTCTATCCATTAGGTGATATCAAAGTTCCTCAATTAGAAAAAGTTTAGTAACATTAAACAAAAAGAATCATGACAGAAGAAATAATTATAGCTGGATTTGGAGGCCAAGGCGTGCTTTCAATGGGAAAAATTCTTGCTTATTCAGGAATTATGCAAAATCAAGAAGTTAGCTGGATGCCTTCATATGGACCAGAAATGCGCGGTGGTACTGCTAACGTTACAGTTATTTTAAGTGATGAAATGATAAGTTCTCCTATTGTTAATGAGTTTGATACAGCTATCATTCTTAATCAACAATCAATGGATAAATTTGAAAAGACTGTAAAACCTGGTGGCATTTTAGTTTATGATCCAAATGGAATTACTCGCCATCCAAGCAGAAAAGACATTACTATTTACGCTATTGATGCAACCGACGAAGCAAATAGAATGGGTAATGTAAAAATATTTAATATGATTGTATTAGGTGGATATTTGAAAATTAAACCTGTTGTTTTAATAGAGAATATTATAAAGGGTTTAGAAAAATCTCTTCCAAAAAGACATCACGGACTAATTCCAGAAAACAAAAATGGAGTTATGCGAGGCATGGAAATAGTGAAACAAAAATAAAAAAAGCTGCTTCGGCAGCTTTTTTTTATTAATTAAAATTAATATTTCTATAACTCAGTTTTAATTTTCAAATTTGCATAATGAATCTAAACGAAATTCTATTCTTTTCTTCTTTCATCTTATTTATACTTTTAATCTTATACATCGATTTAGGTATAATAGGAAGAAATAGCCATACCGTTTCATTAAAAGAAGCCTCATTATGGAGCTTTGTATGGATTAGCCTTTCACTTATTTTCTGGATTGAATTAAGATATTATGGAAATCTTATACATGTAATTGACAAATATGAATTATTGCAACAAAAAATTGCTGATAACTATCACC
>CAIQJL010000027.1 GCA_903872185.1 uncultured Bacteroidota bacterium
TCTGCAAATCCTACTTGTTTTTCGTTTTTCATACACGAATATAATAAAAACATTCGAGATATATTTCTGACATACAGTTAGTTATCAACTATTTTACGAACAATTTACATTGCAACGGTCTTAAAATACTAAACCGTTTTAGAAATTTTTGTATATTTGAAAAAAAAACAGAAGAATAATGATTAAGAATAAAAAAGTTTCATTAGCTGATATTGCAATGACATTAGGCGTTTCTAAAACATTAGTGTCAATGGTTTTAAATGGTAAAGGTGATGAAAATGGTATAAGCAAAAAGACACAAGAAAGAGTAATGGAATTGGCTGAAAGTATGAATTATAAGCCTAATCAATTTGCCCGTGGTTTACGAATGGGTAGATCAAATACTATAGGATTAATAGTTTCTGATATTTCAAATCCATTTTACTCCCGTTTAGCTAGGTCGGTGGAAGATGCAGTAAGTGAATCGGGCTATAATTTAATGATTTGCAGTTCTGATGAAAGTGAAGAGAAAGAAATGAAACTTTTAGAAATGCTTATTAATAAGCAAGTGGATGGAATTATTTTATCCTCAACATTAGATTCTACTGATCATGTAGAGAGTTTGCAAAATGAAAATTTTCCATTTGTATTAATTGATAGAATATATAATGATTTTGAAGCGAATACTGTAGTCGTTGATAATAGAACAGGAGCTTTGGAAGCAGTTGAATTTATTATTAATAATGGTCATAAAAAAATTGCTGCTCTAGTTATTTCTCCGGCGCATATTAGTACTCAGGTTGATAGATTAGAGGGTTATAAAGATGCTTTAAGCAAACATTCAATTCCAATTAATCAATATTATCAAAAGGTTGTTAAAAGAGAAGATATTTATAATGCAGTAAGTCAGATATTTATAGAATGGAAATCTGATCATATGATGCCTACTGCTATTTTTGTTACAAATAATCAATTGGCTATAGGTTGCCTCGAAGCGATTCGCGATTTAGGATTATCAATTCCAAAAGATATTTCGATTGTCAGTTTTGATGATATTGATTTGTTTAAATTATATTCTCCTCCAATTACTTCTGTAATACAACCCATTAACTCTATTGCAAGAAATGCAGTTGAAATATTATTGGACAATATTAAAATCAAAGATAATTCAGAATCACTTATAAAAACACATAAATGTTTGCAAACTAATATTGTAGTTAGAAACTCGGTATTAAAACTTGCTTAATATGTATAAATTGTTACAGATTACTAAAAATCTATTGTTCTTTTTGTTTATAGCATTTTTATTTTCTTGTGAAGATGGATATAAACAAGGTGATTCAAAATTTGTAAATCCTTTTATTGGAACTGGTGGCCATGGTCATACTTTTCCAGGTGTTACTTTACCATTTGGAATGGTGCAATTAAGTCCTGATACAAGATTGGAAGGTTGGGATGGTTGTTCAGGGTATCATTATAGTGATAGTGTGATTTATGGTTTTTCTCATACTCATTTGAGTGGTACTGGTTGTTCGGATTATGGGGATATTTTATTTATGCCTACAGTTGGAAAAGTTCAGGTGTTTAATGGAACCCCTGATAGTCCAGAATCAGGATATTGTTCGCGTTTTTCTCACAAAAATGAAACAGCTAAGGCAGGTTATTATTCTGTTTTTTTAGAAGACGATAACATTAAAGCAGAGTTAACTTCTACAACAAGAGTTGGAATTCATTGTTATACTTTTCCAAAATCCGATAATGCAAATATTATTATAGATTTAATGCATCGCGATAAAGTTTTAGATTCTTATATTAAATTTATTGGAGAAGATGAAGTAGAAGGATATAGAAGATCTGAAGCATGGGCAAAAGACCAATATGTGTATTTTGTTGCCAAATTTTCAAAACCATTTATAAATAAAGGAATAGTAAAGGATGATGTGAATGTTCAAGGTAAAACAGAGGCACAAGGAACAAATATAAAAGCATATTTAAATTTCAGAACAAAGGCAAATGAACCAATCGTTGTAAAAGTTGCCATATCTGGAGTTAGTGTTGAGGGAGCAAGAAAAAATCTTGAATCTGAAGCTACCTCATGGAATTTTGAAAACTATAAAACCAATGCATCTAAAGCATGGGATGCTGTTCTTTCAAAAGTAAAAGTTGATGGAACTGATGAGCAGAAAATAAATTTTTACACTTCACTTTATCATACCTATATCTCACCAAATGTTTATTCTGATGTAGATGGAAAGTATCGTGGTCGTGATAACAAAATTCACAAAACAAATAACTTCGAATATTATACAGTATTTTCTTTATGGGATACTTATAGAGCGCTTCATCCTTTAATGACAATACTTGAACCTGAGAAAACAGGAGATTTTATTAAAACATTTTTAGCTCAACAGGAACAAGGCGGATTACTTCCTGTTTGGGAGCTTTCTGCAAATGAAACAAATTGCATGATTGGTTACCATGCTGTACCTGTTATTTATGATGCATGGGCAAAAGGAATTAGAAACTTTGATGGTAATAA